>JAIELO010000412.1 GCA_019752915.1 Burkholderiaceae bacterium | reverse complement strand
CTGTCGATCGTACATAGTCTGGTGAAGAAGATGCAGGGCATGATCACCTGCCGCTCCGGTAAAGCCGGAACGACGTTTGAAATACTGCTGCCCGCCCGTGGCAGTACCAGTTTAGTCGCCGGCGCACCAGCGCGGGTGATGGATTCCGTGTAAGGTCATGATGAACCTGAGCCCTGCCAGTCTGAATGCGGTGACCCAAACCAATGTCGCCGTCGCTAAAGATTATTGCCCGCGTTTGCTGCTGGTCGACGACGAGCCGCGCTTGCTGTCTTCTCTGTACGAGTTGCTGCGCGACCGTGATTACGAACTGGTGACGGCTACCAATGGTGCCGAAGCGCTGGCCCAGTTGACCCGCCTGAAATTCGATCTGATCCTGCTCGATCTGCGCCTGCCCGATATGAGCGGCCACGAGATCATGGACTTCATCAATGCCAAAGGCATCGAGGGCGACATCATCGTGATGAGTGGTGATGTCGGCATCGAGGCCGCCATCGGCGCTTTGAAGCGCGGCGCCTACGACTATCTGCGCAAGCCTTACAGCCGCGAAGAACTGCTCAAAACGGTGGAGAACGCGCTGCAGAAGCGCCGCCTCGCGATCGACAATGCGCGCATCGCGTCGCAGCTGGAAAATTCGGAAAAGATGTACCGTTATCTGGTCGATAGTTCGCCCGATATCATCTATACCCTGAACCATGAAGGGCGGATCACGTTCGTCAACGACCGCGTACAGCAGTTGCTGGGCTTTAGCCGCGAAGAGCTGATCGGCAAGCACTACTCGGTGCTGGTGCACGAGGAAGATCTGGAGCGGGCGCGCTATGCCTTCAACGACCGGCGCGCCGACGAGCGCGCTTCGCGCAATGTCGAACTGCGCCTGAAGTCGAATATTGGTAGCGGTATCGAACGTACCTTCAGCAATACCCTGATGACGATTTCGCTCAATGCGATCGGCATGCATGTGCCGGAGCAGGACGTGAAGCAGCGCGAGTTCTTCGGTACCTACGGTGTGGCGCGCGACATCACCGACCGCAAACGCGCCGAAGAAGTGATTTCCTATCAGGCCTATCACGACATTCTGACCGATCTGCCGAACCGCATGCTGTTCAAGGACCGCCTCGGACTGGCCGTGATTCAGGCCAAACGCAAGCTGACCGAACTGGCCGTGATGTTTGTCGATCTGGACCGCTTCAAGCTGGTCAATGATACCCTCGGTCACGTCAAGGGCGACGAGCTGCTGCAGCAGGTTGCGCAGCGCCTCAAGGATTGCCTGCGTCGCGGCGATACGCTGGCGCGTCAGGGGGGCGACGAATTTACCATCGTGCTGCCGGAACTGCGCGACCGTCAGGACGCCAAGTCGATTGCCGACAAATTCCTCGAGAGCCTGCACCGGCCATTCGATCTGGATGGTCACGAAGTGCACATCTCGGCCTCGATCGGGATCGCCATCTATCCCGGCGACGGCGAGACCATCGACGAGCTGCTGCGCCATGCCGACATCGCCATGTATCAGGTCAAGGCGCTCGGCAAGAACGGCCACAGCTTCTATCACAACTCGATGCTCGATGTGTCGCACCAGAAGATCGCGCTGGAGCAGAGTCTGCGCAAGGCACTCGAATTCAACGAGCTGGAAATGTACTACCAGCCGCAGATCGATATGGCGACCGGCCGGATCATCGGCGCGGAAGGGCTGATGCGCTGGAACCATCCGCAGCGCGGTCTGCTGTCGGCCGGCGAGTTCCTGCCGTTTGCCGAAGAAAATGGCCTGATGCTGCCGATCTCGGACTGGATGCTGGGCGCGCTGTGCCGCGATATGCTGCTGTGGAATGCCGCCGGTGGCGATGCGATCCGCCTGTCACTGAACCTGTCGCCGCAGTATCTGGATCGCGGCGACTTCTTCGAGAAAATGCGCGGGGCACTGACCCGCTATGGCATTTCGCCAGCCCAGATCGAGGTCGAGATTACCGAGAATATCTGTATCCGTAATCCGCAGTACGCGATCGAACAGTTGAACAAACTTTGCCAGCTCGGTGTGTCGGTGGCGATCGACGATTTCGGTACCGGCTATTCTTCGCTGTCGTATCTGCACCGCTTCCCGATCCACACCATCAAGATCGACCAGTCCTTCGTCAAGGAGATTCACGACGAGCATGGTCACTATCCGGTGATTCTGGCGATTATTTCGATCGCCCGCGGGCTGGGTCTGCATCTGGTAGCAGAAGGCGTCGAGACGGAAGTGCAGGCACGCTACCTCAAGGCGAATGGCTGCGCCACCATGCAGGGCTATCTGTATCACCGTCCGCTGTCGCTGGCCAACTTCATCGACGTGCTCAATCAACAGCAGAGCCCCAGTGCGCCAGCCGGCACCCGCATGCTGCACGCGGTACCAAGCGGCAGCAGTGCTGCGGCGATGATTGCGATCCAGGCCTGAGCGGTATGATGAAAACGGTATGACCAAATATAGTCCCAACGAAGCCGACGCCAAAAACGGCAGCACCTACACCGCCGAATTCCTGCGCGTGAAGGGGCTGGCCGAACGCGGCGTAGCCAATGCCCAGCATAGTCTGGGCTTTATGTATTTTAACGGGCAGGGCGTAGTGCAAAGCTACGAACTGGCCGTGGTCTGGTATCGTCAGGCCGCGCAGGCCGGGCTGGAACACGCGCAGTACAACCTCGGCGTGATGTACCAGAAGGGGCAGGGCGTGCAGCAGAGCTTCCAGGAAGCGGCGGCGTGGTATCAGCTGGCGGCCGAACAGGGTTATGCGGCAGCCCAGTACAACCTGGGCTGGCTGTATGCCAAAGGTCAGGGCCTCGAGGCCGATACCCAGCAAGCCATGTACTGGTTCAGCAAGGCTGCCGAACAGGGCGACGCTGGCGCGCAGAACAATCTGGGCATGATGTACGACACTGGCAAAGGCGTGCCGCAGGATTTCAAGCAGGCGATTGCCTGGTACCGCAAGGCGGCCGAGCAGGGCTATGCGCGGGCCCAGTTCAATCTGGGGCTGCGCTATGACCACGGTCAGGGTGTGCCGCAGGATGTCGGGCAGGCCATGTCGTGGTACCGCAAGGCCGCCGATCAGGGCTACGCACCGGCGCAGTTCAATCTGGCGCTGCGCTTCGATAAAGGCGATGGCGTGGCGCAGGATAGCCAGAAGGCGATCCTCTGGTATCGCCGCGCTGCCGAACAGGATCACGCCAGCTCGCAGTTCAATCTGGGGCTGATCTACGATAACGGTCAGGGTGTGCCGCGCGACGAGCAGAAGGCGCTGGACTGGTATCGCAAGGCGGCCGAGCAGGGCCATGCCGGCGCGCAGAATAATCTCGGCTTGCGTTACGAGCATGGTCAGGGTGTGGCGCAGGACTACGTACAGGCGCAGCACTGGTACCGCAAGGCGGCCGAGCAAGGCTTCCCCGGTGCCCAGTACCAGCTGGGTAATCTGTATGACGCCGGTTACGGCGTGCCACAGGATCAGCAGGAAGCCGTGTTCTGGTACCGCAAGGCGGCCGATCAGGGCCATCTGCGCGCCCAGTTCGATCTGGGTCTGCGCTACCAGACGGGCGGCGGGGTGCCGCGCGACGAGAAGAAAGCGATGCACTGGTATCGCCGCGCTGCCGAACAGGATTACGTGGCGGCCCAGTATGCGCTGGCGCTGCTGCACGATAAGGACGACGGGCCGCAGCCCGATTGTGCGCAGGCCAACGGCTGGTACGCCAAGGCGGCCGAACAGGGGCACGTGCTGGCCCAGTTCACGCTGGGACTGCGCTGCGATAATGGTCTGGGCATGGCGCAGGATTACGCGCAGGCGCACCACTGGTATCTGAAGGCCGCAGCGCAGGGACATGCCCGGGCGCAGTTCAACCTGGGCCTGATGTTCATGTGCGGACAGGGCGTGCGCGCCGATAGCGCACAAGCCTGGTTATGGCTGGCGCTGGCTGAACGCAACGGCTTCGGCACCGCCAGCCGTTACCTGAAAAACGTCGCGGCACGGATGGACAGTGCCCAGCTGGCGCAGGCGCGCGAGCGACTCGAACTCCTGCCCCATTAGCGCGCAAGCAGCGGCTGCAGCATTGCGGCAGTGTCCGCAGAGCGTTGCGCCGTTACGCTCAAGTTATGCCGTTTTTTGCCGTTAGTTAGAGCGACTGCCATAACTCCGTGGCGGGATGAATTCAGGCCGGCATGCAGCTCAACACCAACCTCGCAGCTCAGAATACACAGCGCAGCCTGAATGCGTCGGGCGAGGATATGCTCGTGCGCCTGCAGAAGCTGGCCAGTGGGTTGCGCATCAATTCGGCGCGCGACGACAGTGCCGGGCAGGCGATCAGTAACCGCATGACAGCGACCGTGAACGGCTTGCGGCGCGCCCATCAGAACATCAATGATGGTATCTCGCTGCTGCAGGTGGCCGATGGCGCGGCCGGTCAGTTGCTGAATAACTTCCAGCGCATGCGCGAACTGGCGGTGCAGGCCGCCAATGACACCAATTCGCAGGTTGACCGTAGTGCGATTCAGGTCGAAGTGAATGCGCTGGCCGCCTCGAATCAGGACATCGTCGCCGGAGCGCGGTATAACAATACCGCACTGCTGGACGGCTCCTTTTCCACGCAACTGCAGATCGGTTCCGAAGCCGATCAGACCTTGCTGGTGTCGATTGCGCCGGCGCTGGTGCAGAATGTCTACAACCGCAGCATGGTCGACATGGCCCAGCAGCAGGCCAAGGCCACCGGTACGGTGGTACTGGGTGCCATGCATTATGGCGATGTGGTGATTAACAATGCAGCGGTGCTGGCTTCGGTGGACGATGTGAGACCGGGACAGACGGCCGACAGCGCGTATGCGGTGGCTGCGGCCATCAATGCCTCGAACGTGCGCAACGTGTCGGCCACGGCCAGCACCACGCTGACCGGCACGGTGGGCAGTAGTGGCGCGCTGGGCGACGGCGATCTGGTCATCAATGGCGTCAATATCGGTGCCATCACCGGCCCCAACGCTGCGGCCCGCGCGGCCAGCGCTGCCGATGCCATTAGCGCTGCATCAGGTGCCAGCGGTGTCAGTGCTACGGCCAGTGGCGCCTCGCTGACACTGGTGGCAGCCGATGGTCGCAACATCATTCTGAGCGAATCGAATAGCGGTGCGGCAGCCTCGCTGGGGCTGACGCTGGGGACCCAGCGCGGTAGCGTGGTCGTCACCGAGGCCGCCCGCGCCGGCGTGCATACCATGCGTATTGGTGGCAGCAATCCCTCGGTGGCCGGGCTGAGCAGCGGCGTTCAGACCTCCGAGCGGATCGGGCCGATCGACCTGCAGCCCAAGGATAGTTATATCGGTGGCGAACCGCTGCAGGATATGTCCACCTTCAGCGGTGCCACCGATGCACTCGATTATTACGACGGCAAAATCAACGAGATCACTGGCATCCGCTCGCAACTGGGGGCGCTCAGCAACCGTCTGAGCGAAGCGGCGGGGAATGCCGAAAATGGCGCGAGCAATCTGGCGGCAGCGCGTTCGCGCATCGTCGATACCGACTATGCCAATGAAACGGCGCAGCTGACGCGTGCGCGCATCCTGCGTGCGGCGGGGACGTCGATGCTGGCGCAGGCCAATACCCAGCCGCGCTACGCACTGCAGTTACTGCGCTAGCGCGTAGAGGCTGGTGGCTGGCGTCTGGTGACCAGTTGCCAGCCTGGCCCTGCCAGCGCTAGGGCAGTTTGCGCAAACTGGCACCGGCCAGTTTTGCCACGCCGGCCAGTGTGGTTTGCGCCGCGTTCAAACCCAGCAGAAAATCCTTGTCCGAATAGGTCGCATACACATCGGAAGGCTGGTGCCAGTTCGGGTCCCAGCCAGCGCCGATCTGCTGCCCCCGTTCATTCTCGCGCAGCGAGACAGCAGGCACCAGATCCATGAACGGGGTGGAGTCGGTATTGGTCATGTGGAAGCCGACCGTGGCCGGGTAATTGGTGGCGTACTTGTCGTTGGCCGCGCGCAGCGCCCAGGCCAGTTTGGCCGAAGCATCGGCATGGCGCGACACGCTCTGGTACTCGATATTCACATCCGCTTCGAGGCGCTGCTCGGCAGGCGAAATATATTGCGTCTGGCCTTTCGCATCCAGCACCAGCTGGCCCTTGGCGTCGCGCAGAGGAATCGGCATACCGTGATCCCACAACATCATGTCGTGCTGGATCACGCCCAGCCAGCGCGGCTCCGGATAGCGCCCGGACCCGGCGGGTGACTCGATGCCCTGCAAATCCTTGCGCTGCTGGGCGTAAGCAGTTGCGCCATTCAGGCCGGTTTCTTCGTTGTTCCACAGCGCGAAGCGGATCGAGCGTTCGGTCTGCACGCCGGGGGCGCTGAAGATGCGTGCCAGTTCCATCACCAGCGCCGTGCCGGAGCCGTCATCGTTGGCCGCTTCGCCAAAACCGATACCGTCCATGTGGGCGCTGACGATATACATTTCTTCGGGATGGCTGGTGCCGATCTTGGTGCAGTAGACATTCTCGCGCTGCGAGGTGCCGACCGGCGTAGCTTCGGCGTTCAGGGCGCGCAGCTTTTCATCGGGCTGGCGTAGCGGATCGGTATTCACCCCGATCGGGGCGCGATTGCCGAATAGCGTGCTGCCGCCCTGTCCCGGCGGGCCGCCTGCACCACCGCTGGGGATGCCGGGCGCACGTTTGGCGGGGGGCGCATCGGGCGCTGGCTGGGTGTACTCGTATTGCAGGCGTTCGGTATTGCTGCAGCCGTAGGCTTTGAGCTGTGCTTCGATCCAGTCCAGCGCATCGCGGTTACGCTGGGTGCCTTGACGGCGGTCGCCGAAGCGGGTCAGGCTTTTGATGGTGGCTTTGTACTGGTCCAGATTGAGCTGGCCAACCAGCGCGCTGACCGGATCGGCAGCGTTGCTGTCGGCCTGCGCCAGCGGGGCAGCAAAGGCCAGCGCAACGCCGAGGGCTATCAGGGATTTCATGGCATTCCTTGCAGTAGTTCGGATGGGCTCTGCCATTCTGCATCAGGATCGGATGCCCGGGGTGGTGCTGCCGGTAAATTGCCTACGGTCTACAACGTCGGCCTGGCGCAATAAGTTCTTGGTTGCGATCAATGGCGATGATGCACCTTCGAATTATTCTTGAATTTCCCCTACCCAGCACTCGCGATAATGGAGGTTCCAGATGACAGCAACCAGTCTCGCTCCGAAGTCAGGGAAGCCTTATACAGATGAAGGTAAAAAGGAGTTGAGCGGAGCCCAATGGGCAAGGAAATATCCGGGTAGTAGCAACATCAGAGACCTCAGAGGGACATTTCGACAGGCGGTGGAGGAGTTTCTCGAAGCTATGGCCGAAGCAGGTATTCGAGTCACAATCGATGCCACATTGCGGCCAGTGAAGCGTTCTTATCTCATGCACTGGTCATGGCGGATCGTCAATGACGGAGTAGACCCTGCTGCTGTTCCAGCAATGGTTGGCGTTGATATTGAATGGAATCACCCGACGGTTGCCGGGTCCGTAGCTGCTGCCAAAGAGATGGTCAATGCACTCTCGATGCACAGGCTTCGCACTCCCCCCGCGCTTCGCTCCCAGCATAATTTGGGGCTTGCGATTGACATGTCCCTGTCTTGGCGCGGAGTGGTTGCTATGAAAGATGCGAATGGACGAATGGTGCAGATCAAGACTGCGCCCCGAACCGGCATGAATCGACAGTTGATTGATATTGGTTCCACCTACGGCGTGAAGAAATATTCTGGTGGCGGCACAGACATCCCACATTGGTCGAATAACGGTCGCTAACTATGAAACTGAAAACAATGATTTGTTTGGCCTGCCTAATGCTGTTCGGCGCGACATTTGCCGAGGAATCGTTGCCGACGGAGGTAAAGGTTTTCATTAAGAACGCGGATGCTTGCGATCACTTCGCAGGTGAATTTGACGGCGGCTTAAGTACGAAACGCCAACGAGAAGTTGAGCGCCAAGTTGTCAAGTATTGCCGGCCTGCGCAAAAACAGTTGCAGCAATTGTCGAAGAAATATGGTGATGATCCTAGGGTAAGCAAGATCATCCGTAGTCATGCAAACGATGCAGTCACTGGCTTCAGATGATAGGTTTCGTTGACGGTTCAGGTTAGACGTGCGATTTCGTCTTGCTCTTGATTGGTGCTGTCGCGCAGTAAAGTTGTCAGCCCGATGGAATCGCGCGTAAAATACGAGCTACGCGGGTGTAGTTCAATGGTAGAACGGCAGCTTCCCAAGCTTCATACGAGGGTTCGATTCCCTTCACCCGCTCCAGATTTCCCTGATATTCCTCTTATCTCCCCTATCCCCCGACTTTTCAACTTGCGATTGTGCGAGGCTGTATGCGTGCGCCTTAACGTTGCAGAAAATGATCGATCAGCGCGCGATGCGTGGGCAGATCGGCCAGCGCGCGTTGCGACACCTGCTCGATCATGCGGAATTCTTCACGCGCTTCGGCGGCACGTGGCAGGGTGCGCGCATTGGCGTAGAGCGCGGTCGGATATTCCATCCCGTACAGCACATACTGCCAGCTGGTGGGCGGGTACATTTCATAGTCCACAACGAAGTCCATGCGTTGCGGTGCGCGCGTGCGCCACATGGCGAGTTTGTCGCGCAGCGTTGCGGGGATGCTGGCCGGGTCGGTGTTATCGATCCAGAACTGGCTGTCGCGCCGCTGCGTCAGGCAGTAGTGCAGTTTGACGAAATCGACGATGCGTTCGTAGCGCGCGCTCATCATCTCGTTGTATAGACGTGCGGCAGGTGCCAGCTCGCCGTTGTGGGGGAATAGATAGCCGAGCAGGTAGGCAGCCGTTTCGATCAGGCCGATGCCGGACGCTTCCAGCGGCTCGATGAAGCCGCCCGACAGACCTACCGCTACACAGTTCTTCACCCAGTGCTGCTTGCGGTAGCCAAGATTGAGCGTCAACTGGCGCGGTTCCAGTCCCTTGCTGGCCGGGCCGATGTAATCGCGCAGCACCTGTTCGGCACTGGCTGCATCGCTGTGACGGCTCGAATACACATAGCCGATGCCGCGCCGTTGCTGTAGACCGATGTCCCACGTCCAGCCAGCTTGGTGGGCGCTGGAGATGGTATAGGAGGGGATGGGCGCGTCAGCGTGTTCGTATGGCACCTGCATGGCCAGCGCACGATCAACAAACAGCGTGTCGCTAAGGCTGTGGAATTCGCTACCCAGCGCTGCGCCGATCAGGGTGGCGCGAAATCCCGTGCAGTCGATGTACAGATCGGCCGTCAGACGGCCTGCCTGCGGCGTATGGACTGCGGCGATGGCACCCGCGTTGTCGAGTTCCACCCGTTCCACGGTGGCGGCGATATGCTGCACGCCCAGCGTGCGGGCATGGTTGCCGAGTAGCGCGGCAAATTTGCTGGCATCGAAATGGTAGGCGTAATTGAGTGGCCCCATGAAGTCGGCATCGCTAGGCCGCTTGGGAGCGTGGGAGGCATCGGCGACCCGCTTCTGCATGGTCGCTGCTGCCGCAAAGCCGGTTCCTGCTGGGGCGACGCCTTGCAGCCAGTAGGGCAGTAGTTCAGGACCGCCGGGCCGCTGGCTGGGCAGGCTGAAGGGATGGAAGTAGTGCTGATTGCCGCCGCTGTTCGGCGGGCGCACCCAGTCGTTGAAACGGATACCCTGCTTGAAGGTGGCGTCGCATTCACGCACAAAGCGCGCTTCGTCGATGCCGATCGCCGCCAGCGTGCCGCGGATCGACGGGAAGCTGCCTTCGCCTACGCCGATGATACCGATGTCGGGCGATTCGACCACGGTGATGCGCACGCTGTCAGCATCGGCGCCGGTGCCGAGGGTACGGGCGAGGAAGGCTGCTGTGAGCCAGCCGGCGCTACCGCCGCCGACGATCATCACGTGTTTGATGGCGTGTGGTGCTGCTGCTGCCGAACTGCTAGCAGGCGTGGCACCGGACATGGTGCTGGACAAAGTATTAGACATACTGGCTGATCTCCTTGGCGAGCTTTGTTTTCCGCGCAGGGTGTTATGGCCCCATGTCGTGGAAACAACGCTTCTTGAATTTTTCGTTTGACATCCGTGATTTGAATTATGTACCATGAAAACGATTTCACAAAGAACGAAAACGGTTTCATTAAGTTTGAAAACGTTTTCAAGCAACATGAGATCGCATTCCACGATAAATGTAGCAGCGCCAATCCGTCGCGTATGCTACGACTAAGGAGACTTATGAACGTCCACGTACCGCGCACCGGGAAGCGCTTGTCGTCCCCGATCCAGTTGGCCATCCTCGCCCTGATGGCCGGCACCAACCTCGCTGCCCACGCTGCCGCTGCAGCCGATGCACCGGCCAGCGAGCAAACCGCTGCCGCCGACAAGAACAGCACCGCGATTACCGAGGTGTATGTCACCGCGACCAAGCGTTCCACTTCGCTGCAGAAAACGCCGGTGGCTGTTACCGCCATCAACGCAGCGGCACTGGACGATAACCACGTGCAGACCTTGCAGGATGTGGTGAATCTGGTACCGGGCTTTGCTGCCACCGGCCAGGGTGACCATGGTGTGATTACCATGACGCTGCGCGGTATCGGTAACGATAGCGCCAAAACCGAATACGCTGATCCGGAAGTAGCGACCTTCGTCGATGGCGTGTATTCGCCACGTCCGGAAGGCGCCACAGCGCTGCTGTTCGATCTGGAAGGGATCGAAGTGCTGCGCGGTCCGCAAGGTACGCTGTGGGGCCGTAACTCCACCGTTGGTGCAGTCAATATGCAGACCGTGAAGCCGGAAATCGGCGGCAAGGGCGGCAACTTTGAAGCCGGTTATGGCAGCTTCGGTCGCCTTGGTGCACGCGGTGCCGTCAATATTCCGATTAACGACACCATGGCAATGCGCGTCGCAGTGGTACATGAGCAGCACAACGGCTATGTGAGCTACCAGCGTGCACCAAGCGTGTCACTGGCAGCCCAGCACGCAGCAGCCGATCCTGTCATCGCTGCATGGAACAAAGCCAATCCGGGCAACCCGATCGGCTTCCAGCCGATCAACCCGAATCTGTTTGTCAGCAATGGCCAGAAGTACAGTGCGCAGGATCAGAGCGCTGCGCGTCTGAGTTTCCTGTGGCAGCCATCGGCTGACCTGAAATGGAACATCGCCTACGAACACTATATGGATCGTGGTACGCCGAGCATGAATCTGATGCAGACGCCACGTGCCGGTCAGGACTTCTGGTCCGCGCTGATCGACACCGCGCCGAACGTCAACCGCGATTCGCACTCGGTACGTAGCCGCCTCGATTACGCCATCAACAAGGACATCAGCCTCGCCTACATCGCCGGCTATGCGCGTTTCAACGGTTCGTCGACCTTCGATCAGGATGGTGGCGCGAATCTGCCAACCAGCTTTACCACCGGCGGCAGCTTCCAGGCCAATAACACGGTCTGGTCGAAGTACAAGAACTACAGCCACGAACTGGAAATCCAGTCGACCGGCAAGCGTGATGTGGACTGGCTGTTAGGTCTGTACTACGCTAACGAAGATAACGGCATCCGCTTCGACATTCCGATCATGAACGGCACCGAGCAGGGCACCGTAGGCTGGCAGGGTTCCTTCATCCAGCCGAAAGAAACCGTGGATTCGAAAGCGGTGTTCGGCCAGACCACCTGGAACGCTACCGACAGTCTGCACGTAACGGGCGGCCTGCGTTACACCTCGGACGAGCGCAAGAACATCGGCGGCACCAACAATGGCTGGAGCGATTTGACAGCACCGCAAGTACCGGTGAATCCATCGATGAATCCACTGGCTCCCGGCTCCGGTTTCTCGACCTATCAGCGCAATGATGCAACCTTCACCGATCACAAGCTGACCGGTCTGGTGCGGGTCGGCTACGATATCGACAAGAACAATATGGTCTATGCCAGCGTTTCGACCGGCTACAAGTCGGGCGGTCTGCAGGATGGTGGCAAACCATACGGTTCCGAAACGCTGACCAACTATGAAATCGGTACGAAGAGCACCTTCCTCGGTGGTTCGCTGCGGGTGAATAACGCGGCCTACTATGAGAAGTTCAAAGGCTTCCAGTTCAGCGCACCGGTGACCAATCCGGATGGTACGCGCGGTCTGGCAACCAGCAATGCCGAAGGTGCCAAGGTCTGGGGTCTGGAAACCGAGATCGCTGCCAAGCTGACGCCAGTAGACCGCATCCAGCTGACCGCTGCGTACACCAACGCCACGCTGAAACACCTGATCGGTGGTAGTAACGACTATGCGCTGCCTGCCTGCCCGGTCGCTGGTATCAGCACCTGCCTCGACGTGACCGGCAACACCATGCCGCACTCGCCGAAGTTTGCTGCGCAAGTGATGTACCAGCACAGCATTGCACTCGATAGCGGCACGCTGATCCCGCGTATCAGTGCGCACTACGAGACGGCTAGCTGGCTGAGCGTGTTCAATCTGGGTGAACCGGATAAGCAGAAGTCGTACACCCGCACCGATCTGGGTCTGCGCTTCGATGCACATAGCAGCTGGTACTTCGATGCCTACGTCCGCAACGTTGAAGATGCAAAAATCAAGACCAGCGCGATGAATGCCAACGGTCCATGGCAGGCGCAGTACCTGCCACCACGTACCATCGGCATCAACGTCGGCAAGTCCTTCTAATCGTAGTACTCTCCCTCTTAACCCCCGGCCTACCAAGGCCGGGGGTTTTTTTACGTCCGTGTCAGCCGTCGGTATCCTGACCCCGCTTTGTTTGTGCGCAGCGCGCGTAAGGTTGTCAGCACCTTACCGAAGGTGCTGTGATAGGTGGGGCTTGTGGGATGTTTGCTGCGGGAGGGATGTCGGGGGCAGGTGTTTACCCTGACCCCGATCGTGTTACTGGAAGCTTAGTGTTCCTGATGGAAGGGTGCGTACCAGGTGATCAGGAAGGAGGGGATGGTGGCAGCCATGACGAGCCAGAAGTAGTGCACGTAGCCGAGTGCTTGCTGCAGGTGGCCGCTGACGACGCCGGTTACCATCATGCACAGGCCCATCAGGCCAGTGCCGAAGGCGTAGTGGGTGGTGGTGTATTTGCCCGGCGCCAGTTGCTGCATCAGGTAGATCATGAAGCCCACCGAGCCGAAGCCGAAGAAGAATTTTTCGATGGCGACGCCGGCGCTGATCAGCAGCAGGTCATGCGGCTGCCAGATACTCATTAGCAGGAAGGTGACGTTGGGGATGTTGACCGCGCAGCACAGGATAAACAGGCTGGCTTTCAACCCTCGTTTGGCGACAAACAGGCCACCCAGCAAAGAGCCGAGCAGCACGGCGATCAGGCCGTAGGTACCGTAGATCAGGCCGAGCATTTCGTTCGACAGTCCCAGCCCGCCCTGGGCGACAGGATCGACCATGAAGAAGGGGCCGATCTTTTCCAGTAGGCCGATACTGAGGCGGAACAGGAAGGCAAACCCGATCATCCACCAGACGTCGCGCTTCTGGAAAAAGGTGGCGAAGGAGTCTTTCAGCAGAAACGCTGCCTGCGCGACCGAACGCGGGGCATTGTCGGCCTTGGCACCATCGGGCATCACGCGTGCATGCCACACGGCGGCCAGCAGGATGATGGCGGCGACGATAAAGAAGATAACGCGCCACGCATCGATCCATTCGGCACCGAAGCTGCCGGCAGCGTGGTGGAAGTAGTTGGTATGCAGCCAGCCGCTCAGGTACACCATGCCGCCCGAGGCGACAATGGGGCCGATATTCCAGCTCAGGCTCTGGATGCCGCAAAACAGCGACTGGGTAGGCGCGTCCAGCGAAGTGACGTAGACGCCATCTGAGGCAATGTCCTGCGTGGCGCCGATCAGCGACAGTACGCCGAACAGGAACACCATCACCACCATGTAGTCCGGCAGCGACATGGCCAGTGCAACACCGGCAAAGCCGGCACCAATCGCTAGCTGGCTGCAGAGCACGAAGAATTTTTTGGT
>JAIELO010000183.1 GCA_019752915.1 Burkholderiaceae bacterium | reverse complement strand
TGCCCAGACCGTGACGGTGCTGCTGGCACTGTACATGGTCTACACCGCCGTCGGACCTGAGCGGCGCCAGCCGGCGCGCGCTCAGCAGATGGGCGACGCCGAACATCCGGCCGTGATGCTGGAAGCGCGCCCCGTCAAGCCGCCTGCGGCAGCGGCCGGTTCCTACCGCGCCGCGGCGGCGCGCGCCATGCCGGCCGTGGTCAACATTCTCACCAGCAAGAAGCCCAAGCGCGGCAAGCATCCGCTGCTGCGCGATCCCTTTTTCAAGAAATTCTTCGGCGACCGCGAGCACGACGGCGAGGGCGATGAAGATGAATCCAGCCTCGGTTCGGGCGTCATCGTCTCGGCCGAAGGCTATATCCTGACCAATAACCACGTGGTTGAGGCGGCCGACGAAATCGAAGTGGTGCTGGCCGATGGCCGCAAGGCTGCTGCGCAGGTGGTGGGCACCGATCCGGAAACGGATCTGGCGGTGATCAAGATCAGTCTGGAGAAGCTGCCGGTGATCGTGCTGGGGCAGGTCGAGCAGGTGCAGGTGGGCGATGTGGTACTGGCCATCGGCAATCCGTTCGGGGTGGGTCAGACCGTCACCATGGGCATCATCTCTGCGCTGGGACGCAACAATCTGCACATCAATCACTTCGAGAATTTCATCCAGACCGACGCTGCGATCAACTTCGGCAATTCCGGCGGCGCGCTGATCGATACCAACGGCAATCTGCTGGGCATCAATTCGGCCATCTATTCGCAAACCGGTGGTTCGGTCGGCATCGGCTTTGCCATCCCCGTTTCGACCGCCAAGTCGGTGATGGAAGCGATCATCAAAAACGGCCAGGTGGTGCGCGGCTGGCTGGGTGTGGAAACGCAGGAAATCACGCCTGAATTAGCCAGTAGCTTCGGTCTGAAACGCCAGAGTGGCGCCATCATTGCCGGTGTTGTCAAAAATAGTCCGGCGGACCGCGCCGGTGTGAAACCCGGTGACATTCTGCTCACCGTCAATGAACAAGCCATCGCCGATACCAACCAGATGCTGAACCTGATTGCCCAGCTGGTGCCGGGCCAGCAAGCCAGTCTGAAGGTATTGCGCAAGAATAAGGAAAGTACCTTGACCGTTCTGGTGGGCAAACGCCCGGGCGGCAAGCGCTAAGGAAAACCATGCATTTACGCGATCTGAAACAGTTTCTGTCCGAGCTCACGGAGCATAACAACCGCCCGTGGTTCATCATGAACAAGCCCCGTTATGACATTCTGCGTGCCGAATTTCTGGAAGTGGTGACGCAGATGATTGCCGAACTGGGCAAGTTTGACGCGGCGGTGAAGTTCTGCGACCCGAAAAAAGCCATGTTCCGCATCAACCGCGATGTGCGCTTTGCCCACGATAAGAGCCCGTATAAAACGCGCTTTTCGGCGGCCGTGGCGCCCAACGATATGCGCCGCCCCAGCAAGGCGGGCGGGCCGACGTATTACATGCAGATCGACGCTGCGGGACGTCTGCTGTTCGGTGCCGGCGAATACATGCCGCCACCGCCACGCCTGAAAGCGCTGCGCCAGCACATGGTGGATGACGCAGCCGGTTTCAGTAAAGTCTTGAAAAACAAGAAGTTGCGTGCCACTTTCGGGGATATCCAGAACGAAGGCAAGCTGATGCGCCCGCCCAAGGGTTTCGATCCCGAGCATGAGCATATCGAGTACATCAAGCTCAAGAGTTTCTTCGTCTGGACGGAAATCGATTTGCAGCTGAACCAGCCGGAATTGCTGGTGCCGACCCTGATCAGCGGGCTGAAAGACGCCTATCCGCTGGTGCAGTGGATGCGTACCGTGAAGGAGGAAGTCAGCGCCGAATAAGGCGCTTGACGAGCTTGCTGCGCTGCCGCGCTGGCGGCGGCTGCAGAGGCGGCGGCTGGCATGCGCCAGCGCCGCAGTAGAACCGTCTAGCGCTGTACTGCTTCGTCGCGCGGGTCGCGCGCCAGCAGGCGCGATACAATCGCGGTCGGCTGGTCGCCATCGAACAGCACGCCGGCCACGGCATTGGTGATCGGCATGTCCACGCCCAGTCGGGCCGCCAGTTCGCGCACCGCCTTGGCGCAAGGCACGCCTTCGGCCACATGCCCAAGTTCCTGCACGATCTGGTTCAGCGCCTTGCCTTCAGCCAGCCCGAGGCCGACGCGACGGTTACGCGACAGATCGCCGGTACAGGTCAGAATCAGGTCGCCCATGCCGGTCAGGCCCATAAAGGTTTCCGTCTGCCCTCCCAACGTGGTGCCGAGGCGGGTAATTTCGGCCAGCCCCCGGGTAATCAGGGCGGCGCGGGCATTTAAGCCCAGCCCCAGCCCATCGGCCACGCCGGTGGCAATCGCCAGCACATTCTTCACCGCACCGCCGACTTCCACACCGACCAGATCGGTGCTGGAATACACGCGCAGATGGCCGCCGTGCACGGTAGCCACCACGCAGTCGCGCAATTGCGCCGAACTGGAAGCAATCGTCAGGGCGCATGGCAGACCGCGTGCCACTTCCTGTGCAAACGAGGGGCCGGACAGGGCGCCGCCAGCAACGCTGTCGCCGAGTACTTCACGCACGATCTGGTGCGGCAGCAGGCCGGTATCGTATTCGAAACCCTTGCACAGCCACACTACATTCGGAATCGGGTAATTTTTCAGTTGCGCCAGCAGGGGGCGCAGACCAGCCACCGGGCAGGCGGCAATCAACAGGCTGTCCGGGCTGGCCACATGGGCCAGTGCGGCATCGAAATCGGCGCTGACTTTGAGTCCGGCGGGAAACGGCTGGCCGGGCAGGTAGTGCTGGTTGACGCGCGCCTGCGCCATGTCGTCCATGGCGGCCTGATTGCGGCCCCACAGCAATACATCGTGACGCTGAGCCAGCGCCATGGCAACGGCCGTGCCCCAGGCGCCAGCGCCCAGCACGGTCACTTGGCGGACGCCCGCCGGTTTATTCGCTTGATCTTGCATACCACCTCGTTGGCCAGACGGCGCACACGCGCCGCGGCAACATTATATGCCCCAGACTTCGGAGCTCTTCACGTAACCGTTCAGGCCGTCTTTATGGCGCACTTTGACCCAGCCGTTCGTGGCCGGTTCCAGCACTTCCATGAGTACGCCTTTGTCGGCGGTAAATACCGGGGCGGCCGTGTCGTCGGCGCTGCTGCGCACTTTGGCGCTGGCAATGCGCACGATGACGTTGTGTTTGGCACTCAGACCTTTGGCTTCGGTCCAGGCCAGTTCGCCACCGACATCGCGTACTTTGAGCCAGTCGCCATAGGCCAGCACCACTTCCAGCGGTGCACCGCGCGGCACTACGTACAGCTTGCCGCCCTTGGTCGAAGGCGCGTCGTACAGGATCACCGGGGCAGCGCCCACGGTTTTGAAGTCGAAGGCCTGACTACTACTGGCGGCCAGCATCAGGGACAGACTGAGCAGAATACGGGGCAGGTTCATGGACGTGGCCGGGAAAGGAAGGGCGGGGGAGTGTGACGACAGCAGAATCGGGTACAACAGCTGCCGGACGAGCGTCCGGCAGCAGGAACCAACGCAGTTCAGTGAAACTTAGTGCGTGGTGGCGCCTTCAGCGCCGTCAGCGACAGCAGGTGCAGCAGCAGCGGCTTCAGCCATTGCTTGCAGACGTTGCTGGTAGAACACTTCGAAGTTGATCTCAGCCAGATGCACTGGTGGGAAACCGGCACGGGTGATCACGTCAGCGATGTTGGCACGCAGGTAAGGGTAGACGATGTTCGGGCAACCGATGCCCAGCAGCGGATCCAGCTGTTCAGCAGGGATGTTGCGTGCTTCGAAGATACCGGCTTGCTTGCCTTCTACCAGGAAAGCGACTTTGTCTTTGACTTTGGCGGTCACGGTGATGGTGACGGTCGACTCGAATACGCCTTCAGCCAGCGGGGTGGCGCCTACGTCCAGCGCTACTTCGATGCTCGGGGCTTCCTGTTCCAGGAAGATCGCTGGGGAATTCGGTTGTTCCAGCGACATGTCCTTCAGGTAGACGCGTTGGATTTGGAATACTGGTTGTGGAGTTTCGTCAGACATGGAACGCTTTCGTTATAGTGAAAACGAGCGGCTCGCGCCGCTCTATGAAGGTGTGCTTGGTGAACTTGCCATCCAAACGCGAAGGCAATTGTATCAAAATCATTATGATTTCAAAGCATTTCAGCCACGCCGACGTTGTATTTGGTGGCGCTTAGCCATTTAACAAGGGGAGCAGGCCCCCTGCTTGATCAAGCGCATACAGATCGTCGAAACCGCCCACATGGGTGTCGCCGATGTAAATCTGCGGCACGGTGCGGCGGCCCGTCTTTTCCATCATGGCCATGCGCTGTTCCGGATCCAGATCGATGCGGATTTTTTCCAGCGTGGTCACGCCCTTCGATTCCAGCAGACGCTCGGCCCGTACGCAGTAGGGGCAGACGGCGGTGGAGTACATGATTACACGAGCAGTCATCGCTATTCCTTCCTTTATTTAACCAGCGGCAAGCTAGCTTTTTGCCATGCGGCAACGCCACCGTCCAGATTGACGACGTCGTTGAAGCCGGCTTTGGCCAGTTTGGCGGCGGCCGACGAGGCCCGCGCACCACTCTGGCAGACCAGAATCACACACTTGCTTTTGGCTTTTTCCAGCTCGCCGACACGGTTATCGAGCTCGGCCAGCGGGATGTTCTTAGCGTTTGGCAAGTGACCAGTGGCAAATTCCGTTGCGTCACGTACATCAACAATGGTGGCTTTGCCGCCATTAATCAAGACCGTGACTTCGTGGGCAGTGGCACGTTTACCGCGCTGGGTCAGCACTGGCCAGAGCAGCGCGCCGCCCGAAAGTGCCACGATGCCGATGACGAAAATATTATCAATGAAGAATTTCACAGGGATCCAATGGTTTAACTTAATCCGCGCATTATAAAATAGAAGCTGGAAGAGTTCTTGCCGTACTGGTATTCCGTCCCGTTCACACTTTTTTTGAAGATAGTTCTCATGTATAAAATCGTATTCATGCGCCATGGCGAGTCCACCTGGAACCTCTCGAATCGTTTCACCGGCTGGACCGACGTTGATCTGACCGAAAAAGGCGTGAGCGAAGCCAAAGCGGCTGGTAAAGTCCTGAAGGATTCCGGTTACAGCTTCGATCTGGCCTACACCTCGGTGCTCAAGCGTGCCGTGCGTACCCTGTGGCTGGCGCTCGACGAGATGGACATGATGTATCTGCCGATTAAGAACGACTGGCGTCTGAACGAGCGTCACTATGGCGCCCTGCAAGGTCTGGACAAGGGTGAGACGGCTGCCAAATACGGCGACGAGCAGGTGCTGGTATGGCGCCGCAGCTACGATACCCCGCCGCCAGCACTGGAAGCGAGCGATGAGCGCGCTTCCTACAACGATCCACGCTATGCAGGTCTGAGCCAGGCGCAGATTCCCCTCACCGAATGCCTGAAAGACACCGTGGCACGCGTGATGCCGGTCTGGGATGAGGAAATTGCTCCGGCTATCCGCGCGGGCAAGAAGATCATTATCTCGGCCCACGGCAACAGCCTGCGCGCGCTGATCAAGATGCTGGACGGTATCAGCGATGACGCCATCGTCGGCCTGAACATCCCGAACGGCCAGCCGCTGGTCTACGAACTCGATGAAAACCTGAAACCGATCCGTCACTACTACCTCGGTGACGCCGACGCTATCGCCGCCGCTCAGGCAGCCGTAGCCAATCAGGGTAAGGCTAAGTAATTTGTCTCATTCCGTGATTCCACGCTGGCGCGCCGCGCTGCAACGCGCCGCGCTCCCACTGCTCCTGCCGCTGCTGCTGTCGCTGACGCTGCCAGCGGCGCAGGGCGCCGTGTTTGGCAAGGCCACTGAACGCAGCAAGCAGAAAGCGGCGGCCGAAGCCGAGCGCGCCGGCTTGCAGCAAAAGCTCAGTGCGCTCAAAAAAGACATCAGCAAGACGGAAAGTGCCAAGGACGATGCGGCCGATACACTGGCCGAATCGGAGCAGGCCATTTCCGAGGCCAACCGTGCCCTGCGCGAACTGGCGCAGGAGCAGGACGCCACCAATGTGCGGCTGCAGCAGCTTTCCGGCGAACACGAGCGTCTGGCGCAGGTGGTGGGGCAGCAGAAGCAGCAACTGGCGCGGTTGCTGCGCGAGCAGTACGTGGCCGGTAATGAAGATCGCATCAAACTGTTGCTGTCCGGAGACAATCCGAACCGTATCAACCGCGATCTGCAGCTGATGGCGTATGTCTCGCAGGCGCAGGCGCGTCTGCTCGATTCGCTGCGTGCCAATCTGAAGGCGGTGGAAACCAATCAGGCGGATGCCGAAAACGCCAAAGAGGAATTGCAGGAAATCGCCCAGGAA
Source organism: Burkholderiaceae bacterium (assembly GCA_019752915.1). Lineage (GTDB taxonomy): Bacteria > Pseudomonadota > Gammaproteobacteria > Burkholderiales > Burkholderiaceae_D > Rugamonas. Next base: position 7,606 of record JAIELO010000183.1, on the reverse strand, counting down.
CAGATCCAGCAGAAGCAGCGGCTGGAGCAGGAAAAAAGCCGCCGCGCCACCTTGCTGGCGAATCTGTCGAAAAAACTGGTTTCGCAGCGCAAGGAAGCGGGCAATCTGGAACGCGATGAACAGCGCATGGCCGGGCTGGTCGATAAGCTCAATAAGCTGATTCAGGAACAGGCGATTGCGGCGGCGGCCGAGAAAAAACGTCAGGAACAATTAGCGGCAGCGCGCGCCGAGGCGAAAGCCAAGGCCGAAGCGGAAGCGCGGGCGCAGGCCAGAGCGGCTGCGGCGGCGGAAGCCGAGCGGCAGCGACTGGCACGTGCCAATGGCGGTAAAGCGACCAGCAAGCCGGCCGAGGAGCCGAAGGTCGTGCAGCAGAAGCCGGTGGAAGCGGTGAAACCGCCGCCGCGCGAGGAGGCAGCAGCCCGTCCGGCCGATATTGCGCTGGCACCGGCCGCGCCGGCTGGCGCTTTCGCCAGTCTGAAAGGACAGTTGCGTCCACCCGTGAATGGCAAGCTGGCGGCGCGCTTCGGCAGCAAACGCGGTGATGGTCCGAGCTGGAAAGGGGTATTCATCCGCGCCAGCGAAGGGTCGGAAGTACGCGCCGTGGCGGCCGGCCGGGTGGTGTTCTCGGACTGGCTGCGCGGCTTCGGTAACCTGATCATCGTCGATCACGGTGGCCAGTACATGAGCATTTACGGCAATAACGAGACGCTGTTGAAACGCATCGGTGAACTCGTCAAACCGGGCGATGCCATCGCCAGTGCCGGTAACAGCGGCGGGCAGGAAGAATCGGGACTATACTTCGAGCTACGTCATCAGGGCGCAGCATTCGATCCGGCTAGCTGGATCAAGTTTTAAGGTTCGCGGGAAAAATGGGCAACAAAGTCAAGAGCATGGTCCTGGTGGGACTGGGGATGGTGGCTGGTGTCGCCATCTCGCTGCAGTATCCCGCCATCGCGCAAAAAATGGCGGGTACCCCGCTGCCACTGGAAGAACTGCGCCAGCTGTCGGATGTTTTCGGTTTGATCAAGAGTGACTATGTCGAACCGGTCGATGACAGAAAGCTCATCACGGAAGCCATTTCCGGCATGGTGGCCTCGCTGGACCCCCATTCCATCTATCTGGACAAGAAGGCTTTCGCAGAAATGCGCGAGACCGTGGAAGGCAAGTTTGTCGGCATCGGCATCGAAGTCGGCATGGAAGATGGCTATCTGAAGGTGGTCTCGCCGATTGAAGATACGCCTGCGTTCAAGGCCGGCATCAAGGCCGGTGACTTAATTACCCGCATCGACAGCACCCCGATCAAAGGGCTCTCGCTGGACGAGAGCGTGAAGAAAATGCGCGGCGAGCCACGCTCGAAGGTGGTGGTGACCATCAGCCGCAAGGAACTCGATAAGCCGCTGGTGCTGACCATCATGCGCGAAGAAATCCGCGTGCAGAGTGTGAAAGCGAAGATGATCGAGCCGGGTTACGCATGGCTGCGCATTTCGCAGTTCCAGGAACCGACCGTGGAAGATATGGCCAAAAAGCTGGCCGCCCTGTATGCGCAGGACCCGCATCTGAAAGGGCTGGTGCTCGATCTGCGCAATGACCCGGGTGGTGTGGTGCCGGGTGCGATCGGCGTCTCGGCGGCCTTCCTGCCGAAAGACGCGGTGGTGGTGTCGACCAATGGCCAGCTGGCAGACTCGAAGCAGACTTTCTATGCACGCAGCGAGTATTACAGCATGAGCAGTAAAAGCGATCCGCTGGCCAGGCTGCCTGCCGCCCTGAAGAACGTGCCGATGGTGGTACTGGTGAACGAAGGTTCGGCGTCGGCCTCGGAAATCGTCGCCGGTGCGCTGCAGGATTACAAGCGCGCCATCATCATGGGGTCGCAGACTTTCGGCAAGGGGTCGGTGCAGACGCTGCGCCAGCTGACCGCCGATACCGCCGTCAAACTGACCACGGCGCGTTACTACACGCCGCTGAACCGTTCGATTCAGGCGCGCGGCATTGTGCCCGATCTGCTGGTCGATGAAAGCGCCGAAGGCGATGCGATGAAAGGCTTGCGGGTACGCGAAGCCGATTTGCAGAAACACCTGAATAACGATGCGGATGGCGCAGGCGCGGCGGTCAAAGCTGCCGGTCCGCAGCGCGACGAGCTGGAAGAGGAATTGCGGGCGGCGGCACTGGCGAAAAAATCCAAGCCGCTGGAATTCGGTTCGAAGGATGACTTCCAGCTGCAGCAGGCCTTGCGTCACTTCAAAGGCTTGCCGGTGCAGCTGTCGAAATCGGACAGCCCCGCCCCGGCCGCAGCGACTGGCGCCGCGCCACGGCCATGAACGACCAGCAGCTGCTGCGCTACTCGCGCCATATCCTGCTCGACCAGATCGGCATCGAGGGGCAGCAGCGCTTGCTGGCAGCACGCGCGCTGGTGATCGGTGCCGGTGGACTGGGTTCGCCGGCGGCCATGTATCTGGCGTCGGCCGGCGTGGGCCAGATTACGCTGGTCGATCACGATACGGTCGACCTGACCAATCTGCAGCGCCAGATCGCCCATACCACCGAGCGGATCGGCCAGCCCAAGGCGGCATCGGCACAGATCACGCTGGGTCAGATCAATCCCGAGATAAGCGTCATCGCCCTTAACGAGCGCGCCGATGAAGCACGCCTGCACGAACTGGTGGCACAGGCCGACGTGGTGCTCGACTGCACCGATAACTTCGCGACCCGCCATGCCGTCAACCGCGCCTGTGTGGCGCTCGGCAAACCGCTGGTGTCGGGCGCGGTGATCCGCTTCGATGGCCAGATCAGCGTATTCGATCCGCGCAGCGGCAGCCAGCCCTGTTATTCCTGTCTGTTCCCGCAGGATCAGCATTTCGAAGATGTGGCCTGTTCCACCATGGGCGTGTTTGCGCCGCTGGTGGGGGTGGTGGGTGCCATGCAGGCCGCCGAAGCACTGAAATTGCTGATGCAGGTCGGTACTTCGCTGGCCGGCCGCTTGCTGATGCTCGATGGCCTGTATATGGAATGGACCAGTATCAGTGTCGGGCGCAACGACGCCTGTCCGGTGTGTGCCAATAAAACTTCAATGATTTAAGGAGACTGCCTTGCTGCTCAAACGACTCGCCGTTCTGCCACTGGCGCTGGCCGCCGCGTTCAGTGCCCATGCCGCCAGTACTACCCGCTACCTGATTATCTCCGAGAACAACAAGCAGATCGGCGAGCAGGTCAGCGAACACCTGGACGATGGCAGCACCAAGGTGCGCTTCATCTACAAGAACAATGGCCGCGGCCCAGAGTTGACCGAGCATTTCCGCATGACGCCGGACGGTAGCATGAGCCACTATAGCGTCAAAGGTAATTCGACCTTTGGCGCAGTGGTGGACGAGCGCTTCGAGCGCAACGGCGATCAGGCCAGCTGGAAGTCGACCTCCGAGCAGGGTCAGAAGACCGTGCAGGGGCCGGCCGCCTATCTGCCCCTGAATAGTTCGTTTGAACTGGCATCGACCGCGATCGGCCTGCTCGCTGCCGCGCCCGACCACAAACTGGCGCTGCTGCCTTCCGGTACGCTGTCGCAAACGGTACTCGATACGGCGGAAGTGAGCAATGCCAGCGGCGCAAAACAGACCGTGCAACTGGTCGCGCAAACCGGCGTGGGCCTGTCGCCAGCGTTTTACTGGGCTACTACCGGCAGTGCACCGCGCCTGTTCGGGGTGATCATTCCCGGCTTTGCGAATATTCTGGAAGAGGGCTGGCAAGGCGCCGCGCCGCAACTGGCAGTGCGCCAGAAGCAGGCGGAAAGCCGCATGCTGGAACAGCTGGCCGCGAAACTGCAGCAACCGCTCAAGGGGCTGACGGTAGTGCGCAATGCGCGCGTGTTCGATAGCGAAAAAGCCGTGGTCGGTGCGCCATCCGATATTTACCTGCTGCGTGGCCGGATCACTGCCGTGCTGCCAGCCGGTTCGCCCGCGCAGGGCGTGGTCAATACCATCGATGCCGAAGGACGCATCGTGTTACCGGGTCTGTTCGATATGCATGGACACGTGGACCGCTGGTCCGGTGCCCTGAATCTGTCGACCGGCGTGACCAGCGTGCGCGATATGGGTAACGATAATGCGCAACTGCAGGCCATGCTCGATGAAACCACTGCCGGTAAACTGCTGGCGCCACAGGTGGTGCCCGCCGGTTTCCTCGAAGGCGAAAGTCCGTTCAGCGCCAATAACGGCTTTGTGATCAAGGATCTGGCCGAGGCGAAAAATGCCATCGACTGGTATGCCCAGCATGGTTATCCGCAGCTGAAGATCTATAACTCCTTCCCGAAAGCGATCCTGAAGGAGACCGTGGCGTATGCGCACAGCCGTGGCATGCGCGTGTCCGGCCACATTCCTGCCGGGCTGCGTGCGCAGCAGGCGCTCGATGCCGGTTACGACGAAATCCAGCACATCAATCAGGTGCTGATGAATTTCCTCGTCAAACCGGATACGGAAACCCGCAATCTGAACCGTTTCCTGCTGCCGGCAGAAAAAGTGGCGGACATGGATTTCAACAGCAAGCCTTACAAGGACTTTGTGGCGGCACTGGCGAAAAAGCAGATTTCTATCGATCCGACCCTGTCGGCCTTCGCTTTCCTGCAGCAGCGTGACGGTGACGTGAACGAGCCTTATCGCGCGTTTGCCGCCAATATGCCGCCGGATGTGGCACGCGGTTTTGCTGTGGGGGGGATGAAGATTGACGGCGACGCGACCTGGAAGCGCTATCAGAAGTCGTATGCCAAGATGATTGAATTCGTCGGCATCATGTACCGTGCCGGTGTGCCGATCGTGGCTGGTACCGACGATATTCCCGGCTTCACCCTGCATTCCGAACTGGCGCTGCTGGTCAAAGCCGGTTTGACGCCAGCGCAGGCACTCCAGGTAGCGACCCGTAACGGTGCGCGCTACACCGGCACCAGCCATGAACGGGGCAGCATCGTGGCCGGCAAACTGGCCGATCTGGTGCTGGTCGATGGTGATCCGACCAAAGACATCGCCGATCTGCGTAAAGTGGCGGCCGTGATTACCCGTGGCTATCTGGTGTCGCCGCGCGACATCGATGCGGCGCTGGGGATTACCCCGTTTGTCAGCACTACCCCGGCACTGGTCACGGCAGCGCCAGTGGCCGTCGAGGGAGGTGCCAACGAGGCAGCTTTGCAGCGCATCGGTGCGTCGGCACGGCGACATGATTAATTGTGTAAATCAGGTAGGTAAAACGCGGTAAAGAATGTTAAAACACGGGCGTTGGTGTCGCCCGTGTCCACCTCAATAAGCCGCGTTTAAGCGCCGCCGTGAAAAATCTTGAGCTTTTAGTCAGGCTGTCATGATTCCACCTTATACTTTTGCACTCACTTTTATTTTCGAACGATTATGAAAAAATTCTCCCTGCCCCGTCGTGCTGCACGCGGCTTTACGCTGATCGAAATCATGGTGGTCGTGGTCATCATGGGCGTGCTGGCGGCGCTGGTGGTGCCTAAGCTGCTGAGCCGTACCGGTGAATCCAAGGTCGCTGCGGCCAAGGTCGATATCGCCACCGTGATGCAGGCGCTCAAGCTGTACAAGCTCGATAACCAGCGCTATCCGACCTCGGAGCAGGGTTTGCAGGCCTTGCTGGAAAAGCCGACCGGCGGCCCTGCCGCGAATGGCTGGAAGGCGGGCGGCTATCTGGAAAAAATGCCGAAAGACCCGTGGGGTAATCCTTACCAGTTCCTCTCGCCCGGTATTCACGGCGAAGTCGACGTGTTCTCCTACGGTGCCGATGGCGCACCGGGCGGCAGCGGCGACGATGCCGATATCGGTTCGTGGGATAACTGAGCCGGTTCCGGAGTCTGATCATGCACACCGCCCGGGCGCGCGGGTTCACGCTCATCGAGCTGCTGGTGGTGATGGTCATACTCGGCATCACACTGGGGCTGGTCACGCTGAACGCCTTGCCGGGCAGGGAGCAGGGCATGCGCGACGATGCCCAGCGTATCGCCTTGCTGCTGCAACTGGCACGCGATGAGGCGATTGTGCGCAACCGCCAGATTGCGTTCGAGGCGGACAGCGAAGGCTACCGTTTCCTGATCCGCAATGACAAACAATGGGAGCTGCCAGTGCAGGACGATATGCTGCGCGAGCGTCCCTTCAAACATGGCCCGCTGGCCTTGCTGCTGGACCCGCCGTCGAGTGACTCGGGGCGCGGCCTGCGCATCGTGTTCGGCCGAGAACCAGTCGACAAGCCCTTCATTCTGACGCTGCGCAGCGGTGAAACCGCGATCACCATCCGTGCCGACGGCATCGGCCATTTCACGGTGGACTAGTATGCGTACACGCTCACAACAGGGATTCACATTGCTCGAAGTGCTGGTGGCGCTGGTCATCGTCGGCACCGCGCTGGGCGCCTCGCTGCGTGCGGTGGGGAGTCTGACGGCCAATAGCGATGGCCTGCGCAGCGCCATGATGGCCACCTGGTCAGCGGAAAACCGCATGGTGCAGCTGCGCCTCAGTAAGCAGTTTCCGGCGGTCGGCAAGCAGAGTGTCGAATGTCCGCAGGGTGACTTGAAGCTGATCTGCGAGGAAGAAGTGATCGCCAGCCCGAATCCGCGCTTCCGGCGCGTCGAAGTGAGTGTCTACGATCAGGCCGCACCGGAACGGCGCATCATCAAGCTGGTACAACTGGTGCTGAACCAATGAGCATACTGGTACGCCGCGCGCGCGGCTTCACCCTGATCGAGCTGCTGGTGGCCATTTCGATACTGGCCATTGTCGCCGTGCTGGGCTGGCGCGGCCTTGATGGCATCATCCGTTCGCGTGGCGCGCTGACCGCACAGATGGAACAGACCCGCAGCATGCAGCTGGCGTTTGCCCAGTTGCAGAGCGATTCGGCGCATCTGGCACCCTCCGAACTATTGCAGGGGCGTGCCTATCTGAGCGCGGAAAATGACCGGATTACGCTGGTGCGACTGGTCCTGAACGACCAGCAGCCGACCCGCTTGCAGGTAGTGTCCTACCGCTTGCAGGAGGGCGTGCTGGTGCGGCGCGAGTCGAATGCGACCCGCGACCTGCAACAACTGGACGCCTTGTGGCAGGCCGCAATCAGTAATAGCGATCAGGAACAACCGGGCAGTGTGGCCTTGCAAGCGGGCGTGCGCAGCCTGACCGTGCGCTACTGGATCGGGTCTGCCTGGGTTGCGGCTGCCGGTATCAGTACGGCCGGGACCCTGACTGCGGCAAATACGCCGACCGGCATGGATGTGGCGATGGCGCTGCAGGATGGCAGCCAGCCGCTGGTGAAGTCGTTCCTGCTGGGGGCCTTGTGATGCGCGGCGTTGTGAAGCGTGGCCGCGCAATCCGGCATCGGCAACGGGGGGTGGCGGTGGTCACGGCACTGCTGCTAACCACACTGGCCGTTACCATTGTCGCCAGCCTGTTCTGGCAACAGCAGGTGCAGGTGCGCTCGATGGAAAATCAGCGTCTGCAACTGCAAACCCGCTGGATTGTGCGCGGTGCGCTGGATTTGAGTCGGCTGGTGCTGTATCAGGACTTTATCGATTATGGCGGCATGACACAGCTGAACGGGGTATGGGCCACGCCGCTCGAAGAGACCCGGCTGG
>JAIELO010000251.1 GCA_019752915.1 Burkholderiaceae bacterium | reverse complement strand
AACACCTATGCAAGCCCCCGCTCAGCCTCCGAAACTTAGTGCCCCCATCGACCTGCAGCGCGTGCGCCGCCTGTTTGCCCGCCCCGAGCGGGTCGCACCTGCCGATTTTCTGCGCCGTGAAATCGCCGAGCGTATGCTCGACCGGCTGGGGCTGGTCAAGATTTCCCCCCAGCGCCTGCTCGATGCCGGATGTGGCACGGGTGCCGATTTAGCGGTTTTACAGAAGACTTATGCTGCAGCGCACATCCTCGGTGTTGATGCCGCGCCAGCAATGTTGCAAGCGGCCCGTCAACGCGCCGGACGTAGCTCTTCGCTGAACCAGTTACTCAGTAAATTATTGCCTGCCAAGGCCGGTGTGGATCTGCTGTGTGGTGATTTTGCCGAGCTGCCGCTGGGGCCACTGAGCGTGGATCTGGTGTGGTCGAATCTGGCGCTGCACTGGCATCCCCAGCCGGACCGGGTGTTCGCCGAATGGCGCCGGGTGTTGCGGGTCAATGGCTTGCTGATGTTCTCCTGTTTCGGCCCGGACAGCCTGCGCGAGCTGCGTAGCGCCTTTGCCGAGGCCGATCTGGCCGAGCACACACTGCCGTTTGTCGACATGCACGATTTTGGCGATCAGCTGGTGGAAGTCGGGTTTTCCACCCCGGTGCTGGACATGGAAACCATCACCGTGACCTACGATACGGCGGCGGCACTGCTGGCCGACGTGCGTGCGCTGGGCGGCAATCCGCTGGCCACCGTGCCGCGCGGCCTGATGGGGCGTCAGCGCTGGCAGCGCATGCTGGCGGCGCTGGAGCGGGGACGGCGTGCAGATGGCAAGTTAGGGCTCACTTTCGAGGTCATTTATGGACACGCTTTCCGCCCTGCAGCACGGATGACGTCAAGCGGCGAAGCGATAATTCGCTTTGATTTACCACGAAAACCGCCTAGGTAGGTGTTTTCCCTGATAAGTGTGGTAAGGCTAGCAAGTCGAAATCTTGATTTAGATTATTTCTTGAGCGTGGTGATCTACTTATATATAATCGGCCAACAAAATTTGCCCTTGGACCAAGCTGCCAGCCAGAATCGGCTATAAACAGGCAGCCTCGGCCGGCGGCGGATCGCAGCGAGCACGAACGAGCAGTTGAATTAAGCAGAATCGGGCTTTTTTATTGTCCTCAGGCAGCATCCGGGGGCAGTGAAGAGGTCCGTAAGGCCCCGCCGGGCTGGTGTCGGTATGTTTCCCGGCAACACTGGCATGGGGCCTGTGGTTGTTTAAGGAGCGGCGCCGGTTCAGTTCACCGAAATCCGGAGTCGTTAAAAAAATATAAATTTTTAATTTCTTGGGTGGTTGGGGAAAACATGAAACATGCGAAACGACTTCAATCGTTGATGCTCGGGCTGTCAGTGATGGCAGCGAACATCCCAGCGTGGGCGGCAGACGCGGCGGTGAGCGCGACTGGCACGTACACGTCGGCAACCGGCGGTACTGGCGGCCCTGTCGCCGGCGAGCTGAATCTGCAGCCGCCAGCAACCCAGATTGCATCGGAGATCTACAGCCTGCACACGTGGATGATGATGGTCTGTCTGGTCATCTTCGTCGCTGTGTTCGGCGTGATGTTCTACTCGATCTTCAAACACCGTAAGTCGCTCGGTCACAAACCTGCCAGCTTCCATGAATCCACCGCCGTGGAAATCGCCTGGACCGTGGTGCCTTTCCTGATCGTGATCGGGATGGCGCTGCCAGCCACGCGCACCGTGGTCGGCATGAAAGACACCTCGAATGCCGATATCACCATCAAGGTCACCGGCATGCAGTGGAAATGGGGTTACGACTACCTGAAGGGTGAGGGCGAAGGGATTGCCTTCCTGTCCAACCTGTCCACGCCACGCGCTCAAGTGGGCGCGCCCGGCTTCGAAGCAACCGAAAAACGCGGCGATAACTACCTGATGGAAGTCGATCAGGAAGTGGTCGTGCCGGTCAATAAGAAAATCCGTCTGGTCACCACCGCCAATGACGTGATCCACTCGTGGTCGATTCCGGCCTTTGGCGTGAAACAGGATGCGATTCCCGGTTTCGTGCGCGACACCTGGTTCAAAGCCGAACATACCGGCACCTTCCGCGGTTACTGCTCGGAACTGTGTGGCAAGGAACACGCCTTCATGCCTATCGTAGTGCGCGTGGTCAGCGATGCCGACTACAGCGCCTGGGTCGCTGCCAAGAAGAAGGAAATGGCCGCACTGGCGGACGATCCGAGCAAGACCTGGACCATCGATGAACTGAAAACCAAGGGCGAAAAAGTGTATGCCGCCAACTGCGTGGCTTGCCACCAGGCGAACGGTAAGGGCGTCGCTGCGACCTTTGCGCCGCTCGATGGCTCGCCAGTCGTGACCGGTCCGAAAGCCGAACAGATCGACGTGCTGTTGCACGGTAAGAAGAGCGGTAAATATGCCACCGAAATGCCGGCGTGGAAGCAACTGTCGGATACGGATATCGCAGCAGTCATTACCTATACCCGTAATAGCTGGTCGAACAAGGCCGCCGAAAACATCGTTCAACCAGCCGAAGTTGTGGCTGCACGTAAGTAATCAGGAGCGTTACAAATGAGCACTAGCACTGTAGATCACGCGCACGATCACGACCACGCACACGACCATCCGCATGGTCTGGCGCGCTGGCTGTTTGCCACCAATCACAAAGACATCGGTACCCTGTACCTGTGGTTCTCGCTGATTATGCTGATGTCGGGCGGCGTACTGGCCCTGATGATCCGTACCGAGCTGTTTAAGCCGGGCCTGCAATACTTCCAGCCGGAGTTCTTCAACCAGCTGACCACCATGCACGGTCTGGTGATGGTGTTCGGCGCCATCATGCCAGCCTTCGTCGGCTTCGCTAACTGGATGATTCCGCTGCAGATCGGCGCATCCGACATGGCGTTTGCCCGCATGAACAACTTCTCGTTCTGGCTGCTGCCACCGGCCGCACTGCTGCTGGCGTCGTCGTTCTTCGTACCGGGCGGCGCGACTGCTGCCGGCTGGACGCTGTACGCACCGCTGTCGAGCCAGATGGGTATCGGCATGGACATGGGTATTTTCGCCATGCACCTGATGGGCGCGTCCTCGATCATGGGTTCGATTAACATCATCGTTACCATCCTGAACATGCGCGCTCCCGGCATGACCCTGATGAAAATGCCGATGTTCTGCTGGACCTGGCTGATCACCGCCTACCTGCTGATCGCTGTGATGCCGGTTCTGGCAGGCGCGATCACCATGACCCTGACCGACCGTCACTTCGGTACCTCGTTCTTCAACGCCGCTGGCGGCGGTGACCCGGTGATGTACCAGCACATCTTCTGGTTCTTCGGTCACCCGGAGGTGTACATCATGATTCTGCCGGCCTTCGGTATCGTCTCGCAGATTCTGCCAGCGTTCGCCCGCAAGCAGCTGTTCGGTTACGCTTCGATGGTCTACGCCACTGCCTCGATCGCGATTCTGTCCTTCATCGTCTGGGCGCACCACATGTTCACCACCGGTATGCCGGTGACCTCGCAGCTGTTCTTCATGTACGCCACCATGCTGATCGCCGTACCAACGGGCGTGAAAGTGTTTAACTGGGTTGCCACCATGTGGAAGGGTTCGATGACCTTCGAAACCCCGATGCTGTTCGCGGTCGGCTTCATCTTCGTGTTCACCATCGGTGGCTTCACCGGCCTGATTCTGGCTGTGACCCCGATCGACATCCAGCTGCAGGATACCTACTACGTGGTGGCGCACTTCCACTACGTGCTGGTGGCCGGTTCGCTGTTTGCCCTGTTCGCCGGTTTCTACTACTGGTCGCCGAAATGGACTGGCTTCATGTACAACGAAGGCATGGGCAAGTTCCACTTCTGGGCTTCGCTGATCACCTTTAACATTACCTTCTTCCCGATGCACTTCCTGGGTCTGGCAGGTATGCCGCGCCGCTACGCCGATTACTCGGCGCAGTTCACCGACTTCAATTCGATCGCCACCATCGGTGCCTTCGGTTTCGGTCTGTCGCAGGCATTCTTCCTGTTCTTCGTGGTGCTGCCAACCATCCGTGGCGGTAAGAAAGCCGAAGCCAAACCTTGGGAAGCTGCCGAAGGTCTGGAGTGGACTGTGCCATCGCCGGCACCGTTCCACACCTTCGAAACCCCACCACAGGTGAAGTAATCGTGACGCCGAAAAAGCAACCGAACAATGCCCGTACCGGCTGGATGCTGGCCGGTCTGGCACTGTTCTTCTTCGTCTCGGTGTATGTCAAACACATCTGGCTGAGCTAACGTGAGCGACGATGCATCGGGCCGTGGCCTGAACCGTACTTTGCTGGGCAAGCTGATCGTTGTGGCAGTGCTGATGTTCGGTTTTGCCTACGCGCTGAACCCGTTTTACCGGCAGATCTGTGAAGCACTGGGCATCAATGTGCTGACGCAGAAAGACGGTACGGTGAGCGCGCCGGTGAATACTCAGATCGACATGAGCCGCGAAGTGGTGGTGGAGTTTGACGGCAACGCGCAAGGACCCTGGCGTTTCCGTCCCGTGACGCGCAGCATGACGGTGCATCCGGGCGAACTGGTGACGGCGACGTATGAAGTGGTGAATACCCTGAATCGTCCCGTCAGCGCCCAGGCAATACCGAGTTACGCGCCGCAGAACGCCATGCCGCACTTTAAAAAGGTCGAGTGTTTCTGCTTCAAGCAGCAGACCTTGCAGGCCAACGAAGCACGGCAGATGCCGGTGGTGTTTTTCATCGATCCGGCGCTGCCGAAGGATGTGAAGACGATTACGCTGTCCTACACTTTCTTTGAAGTGGGCGGACTGGAAAAATCAGCAGCACAGTAAAAGGTTGTGACGATGGAGAAGAAACCGCAGGCGTCGTTCCTGTATTCGCTGAAAGCGGTAATCTGGTCGTTTTTCGGCCTGCGCCGCAAAAGCGACTTCGATCACGACGAAGTAAAGCTTAATCCGCTGCATATCATCATTGCAGCACTGCTGGCGGTAGCCTGCTTCATCGGCACCCTGATCAGCATCGTCAAGTATGTGGTTCTAAAATAAAACGTAGCATTCTCGAATAAAGTAAGGGAGATGAAGATGAGTTCACATAACGCTGCGGCACCGTACTATTTTGTGCCTGGTCCTTCCAGGTGGCCACTGTTGGCGGGCATTTCGCTGCTGACCACCATGATCGGCGCGTCGGCCTGGGTGAATGATGTATCGTGGGGCCCGACCCTGAATTACGTCGGCCTGGCCGGTTTCCTCGCCGTGCTGTTCTTCTGGTTCCGCGACGCCATCGCCGAATCCGAAGGCGGGCAGTATAGCCAGCGTATCGATCACTCGTATCGCTGGTCGATGGGCTGGTTCATTTTCTCGGAAGTGATGTTCTTCGCGGCCTTCTTCGGCGCGCTGTTCTATGCCCGTTCGATCTCCATGCCGTGGCTGGCCGATCTGGATCACAAGGTACTGTGGCCTGACTTCGTGCCGCACTGGGGTAACACCGGTCCGGCCGGTACGGTGCAGGCATTCAACACCATGGGACCATTCCCTATCCCGACCATTAACACCGCATTGCTGCTGACTTCGGGCCTGACGCTGACCCTGTCGCACCATGCGCTGCGCGCCGGTCACCGTTCCCAGACCGCCCTGTGGCTGTTCGCTACCGTGCTGCTGGGTGCTGTGTTCATGGGCTTCCAGGCGTATGAATATCACCACGCCTACACCGAACTGAATCTGAAACTGACCTCGGGTATCTACGGTTCGACCTTCTTCATGCTGACCGGTTTCCACGGCTTCCACGTGACCATGGGCGCGATCATGCTGTCGGTGGTGCTGTTCCGTGTCCTGAAAGGCCACTTCACGCCGGATAATCACTTTGCCTTCGAGGGCGCCGCATGGTACTGGCACTTCGTCGACGTGGTCTGGCTGGGCCTGTACGTGGTGGTTTACTGGCTGTAAAGCAGGACCAGCGCCGCGGCGTCATCGCTGTGGCGCTCCGTGCAGCAGATGCGCACACAAAAAAGCCGCATGCGGGAGACCCCGGATGCGGCTGTTTTTTTAAGCGCGCCATTCGGTGGCGCGCCGGGTAGTGGGCTTACATGCGGATGCCGGTGGGCTGGATGTAACCGAGTTTGTGCGCCAGCAGCAAGGCCGCGAATAGGGCGATCGACAGTCCCACGCGCACGGCCAGCGCGCGCACGGTATTATTCGTCTTGCCCTTATCGCGCATCAGGAAAAAGAAGGCCGACGCGAGGCTGCCGATGATCAGAAGGAAGGCGATGGCGACGGCGATTTTCATGTAGGCGGCAGTCAGAGGGAATAGGAGAGATCATTGTAATGCGTATTCGCTTCCGATTTAAGCTGATTCCTTTCATCGCCACCGTGCTGGTGGTGGCGCTGGGCATACAGCTGGGGAACTGGCAGCAACGCAAAGCCACCCAGAAGCAGGTGATGCAGAGTCAACTGGCGCAAGGCCAGCAGGCCGCGCCGCTGCTGCTCGATGGCGCGGCGCTGGCTGCCGAGGCGGTGCAGTTTCGCCGCGTCCGGATGCGTGGCGAATTCGTCACTGGCTGGCCACTGTATCTGGATAACCGTCCGTATCAGGGCCGGGCCGGTTTCTATGTGCTGATGCCGTTTAAACTTGCTGGTTCCGGCATGCATGTGCTGGTGCTGCGCGGCTGGGTGGCACGCGATGCGGCGCAGCGTACCCGTTTGCCGTCAGTGAGTACGCCGGCCGGTACGGTGACGCTGGACGGGGTGGCGCGTCTGAATGCCGGGCATGTGCTGCAACTGGGTGGCGCTGTGCCGCTGACGCCGGGCGCCATCGTGTCGAATCTCGATCCGCTGCAGCTGGCACGTGACAGCGGTCTAACCATGCAGCCCTTCGTGGTCGAGCAGAGTGCGGCCGCGCTGCCGGGCGGCGATGATGCGCAGCTGGTGCGCGACTGGCCGGCACCGGCGCTGGGCGTGGAGAAAAATCAGGGCTACGCAGTGCAGTGGTATGCGCTGGCTGCGATGGCAGTTGTCTTTTTTGTTGTGAATGGATGCAGACGTGGAAAAAATTCAGCGTAGTCGTTTGAAAATGCTCGGGGTGCTGGCGGTGTGCGCAGCGCCGCTGCTGGCTTCCTACTTTACCTATTATGTGATCAAGCCGCAGGGCGGCGCCACCAATGCCGGCACGCTGATCGACCCGCGCCTGTACCCGATTCCGGCGATGGCCAGTACCACACTGGATGGCCAGCCGCAGACGCTGGAGCAGTTCAAGGGCAAGTGGATCATGCTCAAAGTGGGGCCATCCGACTGCCAGCAGGATTGTCAGGACCAGCTGTTTGCGATGCGCCAGTTGCGTACCATGCAGGGCAAGGAAATGGAGCGTATCGAGCGGGTCTGGCTGATTACCGATAACCAGCCGCTCGACACCGTCATGCTGCGGGTCAATGATGGCACGCGCATGCTGCGCGCGCCGGCTGCCACGGTAGCGGGCTGGCTGCCGCTGGAAGGCAGTGCAGGACAGGCGAACGGTCAGGCAGTAGATCAGGCGGCCGATCATGTCTACCTGATCGACCCGCTGGGCAACCTGATGATGCGCTTCCCGAAAGGTGCGGTCTCCAGCGATCTGGTGCAGGTTAAACGCGTGCACAAGGATATCGCCAAACTGCTCAAGGCTTCTGCGATCGGCTAATCATGCATCTGACTCTGGCGCAAATGGCCGTCACGGCCCTGCTGGTGGCACTGTTGCCGCTGACTCTGGTGTGGACTTCGTCCGATGTGAATAAATACCGCAAGCTGGTGTGGGTGAGCGTGTTTCTCACCTTCGACCTGATTGTGTTCGGCGCCTTTACCCGCCTGACCGATTCCGGCCTTGGCTGTCCGGACTGGCCGGGCTGTTATGGCGCGGCCAATCCCTTCCTCGCCCATGAACAGATCGTCGCAGCGGAAGCGCTGCTGCCGAGCGGGCCGGTGACGGTGTTCAAAGCGTGGATCGAAATGATCCACCGCTATCTGGCGATGGCGATCGGGGTGCTGATCGTGGCGATGCTGGTGCAGGCGTGGTATCAGTGGCGCCGCAAGGCCGCTGCCGGTGGGCAGAATGCCGCAGCGCGCGCCGCCTATGCACCAGCCATTCCGACCCTGCTGTTTTTCATGGTTTGCCTGCAGGGCGCGTTCGGCGCGTGGACGGTGACGCTGAAACTGCAACCGGTGATCGTCACCACCCATCTGCTGCTGGGCATGGGCTTGCTGGCCATGCTGGTCTGGTACGCCAGCCGGCAGGATCAGCTGATGATGCCGTTACGCACGGTGACGGCATCGCCGCCCGCCATGCGCCGCATCCGCTGGCTGGCGGGCGCCTCCAGTGCTCTCTTGGTGCTGCAGATCGCGCTGGGTGGCTGGACCAGTACCAATTACGCCACGCTGGCCTGTACCGATTTCCCGCTATGCGGCGGGGTGCTGGTGCCACCGATGGATTTCGAACATGGTTTTACGCTGTGGCGTGAGCTGGGCAAGACTGCCGCCGGCCACTACCTGCCATTTTCGGCGCTGACGGCGATCCACTGGGTACACCGTAACGTTGGCGTGCTGCTGGCCCTGCTGGCCGGCTACACGGCGTGGCGCGCCTGGCAGCATTCGGCTCTGCAGCGCACCGCGCGCTGGCTGGCCCTGACGCTGCTGCTGCAACTGTGCACCGGCATCGCTACTATTTACCTGAGCTTCCCGCTGACCATCGCCGTGCTGCACAATGCCGGTGCAGCGCTGCTGGTGCTGTTGCTGACCATGTTAAACTATCAGGCAAAATGCCAGTTTGCACTGGCCGCCACCACCGATGCTGCAGCGGCAGCTCACACGCAACGCATCCGCAAAGATATCACCCCCTCATGACCACACAGACTGTCTCTTCCAAGCTTCCCGGCCGTGCCGCCCAGTACTGGGCGCTGACCAAACCGCGCGTCACCCTGCTGGCCGTTTTCTGCGCCGTGATCGGTATGTTCCTCGCTACCGACGGGATGCCCGACTGGCGCTTGCTGGTGTCGGCCACGGTCGGTATCTGGCTGCTGTCGGGCGCAGCGTTTGCCGTCAACTGTCTGGCCGAGCGCGAGATCGATGCGCGCATGGCGCGTACCGCACGGCGCCCGATGGCGCTGGGCGACATCAGCGTGACCCAGACGGTGATCTTTGCCACCGTGATCGGCGGTGCCGGCATGTGGCTGCTGTACGCGCTGGTCAATCCGCTGACCATGTGGCTGACCTTTGTCACCTTCCTCGGTTACGCCATCATCTACACCATGATTTTAAAACCGGCCACGCCGCAGAACATCGTCATCGGTGGCCTGTCCGGCGCCATGCCGCCAGCACTGGGCTGGGCTGCGGTTGCCAATGACGTGCCGATGCAGGCATGGTTGCTGGTGCTGATTATCTTCGTCTGGACCCCGCCGCACTTCTGGGCGCTGGCCATGTACCGGCGCGACGACTATGCGCGTTCCGGCCTGCCGATGCTGCCGGTCACGCATGGCATGCAGTTCACCCGCTTCCACGTCTGGCTGTATTCGATTGCACTGGCGGCGACCACGCTGATGCCCTATGCGGTACGCATGAGTGGCCTGATCTATCTGCTCAGTGCCATCGTGCTCAATGCCGTGTTCCTGCGCCATGCATGGAAAATCTATCGCCATTACACCGACCTGATCGCCCGCAAAGCGTTCACGTGGTCGATCATCTATCTGTCGCTGCTGTTTGCCGCCTTGCTGGTGGATCACTACTTCAAAATATGAAAAAATTATCTTTAGTAGGCATTGCTTTCAGCCTTGCCCTGAGCTTGCTGACGGCTTGTGGCGAAAGCAAAACCTCGCTGCCGCGCGAGCCATTCCAGAATACCGATCTGACCGGGCTGCCGTACGCCAAGGACTTCGCACTGACTGACCATACTGGCAAGCCGCGCAAGCTGGCTGACTTCAAGGGCAAAGTGGTGCTGATGTTCTTCGGCTATACCCAGTGTCCCGATGTGTGCCCGACTACGCTGTCGGAAATGGCCCAAGTGATGCAGCAACTGGGGCCGCAGGCCGATCAGGTGCAAGTGCTGTTCGTCACCGTCGATCCCGAGCGCGATACCCAGCCGCTGCTGGCGCAATACGTGCCGGCCTTCGATGCGCGCTTCCTCGGTCTGTATGGCAGTGCCGCGCAGACCGACGCCGTGGCCAAGGAATTCAAGGTGTTCTACGCCAAGGTGCCGGGCAAGGCGGCCGGTAGCTATTCGATGGACCACACGGCGGCCAGCTATGTGTTTGACAAGCAGGGCAAGATCCGCCTGCTGGTGCGCAATGGTCAGGGTACTGAATCCATGCTGCACGACCTGAAACTGCTGCTGGCCCAGTCCTGAGCTTAGCCATGTCGGATAAATTCCAGCCCTACACCCGTCTGGCGGCGATTGTCTTACTGCTGGTCGGCTGTCTGGCAGTCTTGCGGCCGTTTCTGGCGGCGATACTGTTTGCGGCGGCCATTACCATGGCCAGCTGGCCGGTGTATCTGCAGGTGCTGGCGCGCTGCGGGCAACGTCGCTCGCTGGCGGCGGCCATCATGTCGGTTGCGCTGACGCTGCTCATCATTGCACCGCTGACGGCGGTGACGTGGAATGTGGCGGACAACATCAGCGTGTTCTACGACCATCTGAAGAGCAGCATTGATGGTGGCCAGCTGGCGCCGCCAGCATGGCTGAAAGAGCTTCCCGTGCTGGGCAGTGCGGCCGATAGTTATCTGCGCAAGCTGCTGGGCAGTCGTGACGAGTTACTCAATCTGGCGAAAAATCTGCTGGAACCGGCGCGTCATCTGCTGCTCGGTGCCGGTGTGGTGCTGGGCAGCGGCGTGGCGCAGGTCAGCCTCGCTGTGTTTGTCAGCTTCTTCCTGTACCGTGACGGCAAAGTGCTGCACGCCACCTTGCAGACGGCGATGGCCCGGCTGATCGGCCCGCAGGGCCAGCTGGTGACGGAAACCGTCACCCGTACCGTGCGCGGCGTGGTGTATGGTCTGCTGGGGACAGCGCTGGCGCAGGCTGCCGTGGCGGCGCTCGGTTTGCTGATCGCCGGGGTGCCGGCCGTGGCCTTGCTGTCGGCCGCAACGTTTCTGCTGTCGCTGGTGCCGGTAGGGCCGCCGCTGGTGTGGGGCGGCGCCGCTATCTATCTGTTCGATGCCGGTGAGACGGGCTGGGGCATCTTCATGCTGGTGTGGGGCTTTTTCCTGATCAGCAGTGTCGATAATGTGGTCAAGCCGATGCTGATCAGCCGTGGCAGCAGCCTGCCGTTTATCCTTGTACTGCTGGGCGTGACGGGTGGTGTGCTGGCATTCGGCTTTGTCGGCCTGTTTATCGGCCCGGCGCTGCTGGCGGTCGGGCTGGGCCTGTTCCACAACTGGAGTAGTGCCGCTGATCAGTCCTGATCGGCGTTGTCTTCCGTGTCATCGCGCGGAATGACTTTGACCAGCAGGATGCGCGGGCCACTCATTTTTTTGACCACGATGTCGAAGGCCTTGAAGCTGATGCGCTGTCCCTGTTTCGGGATGTCGCCCAGCTTGAGCATGATCAGGCCGCCCACCGATTCGATCTCTTCCAGTCCCAGTTCTTCGTTTTCGATATCGATGCCGAGTGCCCGTTCCAGCGAGAAGATGGGCAGGCTGGCTTTGCCGGCCAGCGTGCCGTCGGGCTGCTTGAGCCAGTCGTTTTCGTTGAGGCGGAACTCGTCGTGGATTTCGCCCACCATCGCGCCAAGCAGATTGTCGAGCGTGATGAAGCCCAGCGGGCGCTTGCCTTTTTCGCCGATCAGGGCAAAGTGCGGCGCGCCATCGCGGAAGCGGCGGAACTGTTCCAGCGCCGGCGTGCGCGCGGCAATGGTTTCGATAGGGCGCAGGAATGGCGCCAGATCGGTGATCGGTTTGCCCGATTGCAGAGCAAAAAACAGATCCTTCAGGTGCACCACCCCGAGCACGCTCTCGCCATCCTTGTCGTAATACGGATAGCGGCTGAAGCGGTTGCGCAGCATGGTGTCGAGATTGTCCTGCAGGGGACGGGCCGCATGCAGGGCAATCACTTCATTGATCGGACGCATCAGGTCCGACACGGCCAGATCGCTGAAGTCCAGCGTGTGCGCCAGAATATTGCGTTCATCTTCGTTGAATTTTTCTCCGGGCTGGCTGGTGCGCAGAATCAGTTTCAGTTCATCGACCGAGTAATGGCTGTCGTGGCCACCCTGACCGGACAGGCCGGCCAGTCGCAGTACCATCGCAGCGCTGGCATTGAGTACCCAGATAAACGGATACATGGCCCAGTAGAAGCCATACAGGGGCAGGGCGCTCCACAGACCCACCACTTCCGGCAGGCGGATCGCCAGCGACTTCGGCGCCAGTTCACCCACCACGATGTGCAGGAAGGAGATGACGCAGAAGGCGAACACGAAGGCGATGCCGTGTACCAGTTCCGGCGAGGTGATGCCGATGACCGTCAGCAGCGGCTCCAGCAGGCCGGCAAAGGCCGGCTCGCCGACCCAGCCGAGACCCAGCGAGGCGAGCGTGATGCCGAGCTGGCAGGCCGACAGGTAGGCATCCAGTTCGCCGTGCACGATGCCTAGAATGCGCCCGCGTAGTCCCTGGGTTTTGGCAATCGCGCGCACACGGGTTTTGCGCAAGGTGACGATGCCGAATTCGGCGGCGACGAAAAATCCGTTCAGAGCTACCAGGATCAGAGCCAGTACGACAAGCAGGAGGTTATTCATAGGGCGACGGTCAACGTCATCGGTGATAAAGGCTGTATCTTAGCCGAATCCTGGCTAAAGCCTGAGCCGACGTTGCCATCTACGCCAAAAAAACCGCGACGCAACAATGTGCGTAAATTCACGCGCGGACATGCGGTATAGTGGAAGTAATTGTAAAAATGATATTTCAGGCTACCCATGGACGTCGGGCAATACGAGAGTATCGGGCAGATTATCTACGGTTACGCGCGCGCCCGGAACGAGTTTGCCATGCTGCTGTCGGCCGTCTGCGGCCTGGCGCTGCATGCGCCGTTGACGCCTGATGCGGAACTGACGCTGATCGCCACGGCACGCCAGCGGGTGCGCACGGCCGGTCTGGCGCGTCAGGTGGTGACGGACTTCGAGGCTTTGCTCGATTGCTTCCGCTCTCTGCAGCAAATCGATGCCTTGCTGCATCCGGCCGCCGGCGCCAACAGCGGTACCGCGATTCTGCCCTACCAGCGGCAACTGGCGACCGCGCGCAGGCTGCTGGAAGTGTGCCGGCATGGTCTGCGCGAGCTGTTGTAGCGATGTGTTGTCCTTAGTCGGCAATCGCGAACGGTCCGCCGTGTACCGTGTTGAGAATGGCGGTAATCGCCGGGTGGGTAATCTTGCGGGCATTGGAAATCGCGTAGAACTGTTCGCGCAGTTCCGGCGCGTCGCCGACCAGCACGGCGCCGAACTGGGTGCCCATATCTTCTTCCAGCGCGGACGGCGCAAAGAACAATCCCAGACCGTTCCGGCCAAAGGTGTTGAGCATGGCGTTGTCCTCGAATTCGCCGACGATTTCCGGCGTCACCTGATGGGCGATGAACCACGCATCGATGCGGCCACGTAAAGCATTGTTGCGGGTCGGTAGCAACAGTGGCGCGCCGTGCAGGCTGGCCGGAAAATTGCGGCGATAGCGGCGCGCCAGTTTCGGGGCGCCGAATAGTTTCATGTCGCTTTCACCGAGCAGGTGACTGAAGACTTTCAGACTGCCACCGGCCCGTACGGTGCGATCGGTCAGGACTACATCGAGTTTTCCCAGTGCCAGATCGGCCAGCAGCGATTCGAACTCATCTTCCATACAGACTAGCCGTACCTGCTGTTCCAGTTGCTGGGTGGCCTGTAATAGACGGTAGGCCACCAGCTTGGGTAGCGAATCGGAAATGCCCACCGTGAGGCGCATCTTGCCCGCCTCGGTGGCGACCAGTGCATCCTGCAACTGGTCGCCCAGCAGGAAGATCTGCTCGCAATACGTCAGTGCCAGCTTGCCCGCTTCGGTCGGTACCAGCCGGCGTCCCTGCGGTTCCAGCAACTGCTTGCCGATGCTCTGTTCCAGTAGCGACAACTGCATGCTGATGGTCTGCACGGCCAGTCCCAGTCGCTCTGCAGCACGGGTCACGCCGCCTTCTTTGGCCACCATGTAAAAGAAATACAGATGGCGAAAATTCAATCCGGAGGTTTTCATAGCTTCTGTTTTTTCGAAGTAATGCTTCAATTATCTTCTATTTTTAAAAAGTCCGTTTATCCCTACACTGCATCACATTCTTAAAACAACTCGTGGGATAAAAAAATGAAACACTTCAAAGTGTCCTTTTTAGTGACAGCCCTCTGCCTCGCGGCAGCAGGCTGGTGGGGCTATACATTAACCGGCTGGAGCGGCGCGCTGTCGGCACTGGGCATTGCGGCCATTCTGGCAGCCATGGAAGTGTCGCTGTCGTTCGATAACGCGGTGGTGAATGCCTCCGTTCTAAAGACCTGGGATGACTA
>JAIELO010000008.1 GCA_019752915.1 Burkholderiaceae bacterium | reverse complement strand
GGCTTGCGGCGTGTGTCACCATGCTTGCCGCCGTGGTTGCGCGCGGCTGCGGCACGGAGGGATCGCGTGCTTCGGCGGCTGCGCGCATGAGAGCGGCGCCCTCCTCCGTGCAGACGAGCCAGGCGATGGCTTCGGCCATCAGCAGGCCCAGTCCGTGACGTTCCTGTGGCAACGTGGTCAGCATGATGCGCGGCGCACCCAAGCTGTTGCCATTGGCCTGAGGCATGGCAAAGATGGCGCTGCGCATCACGACCGTCAGCGATTCCGTATACAGGTGTTCTTCAAAGGTGGCCAGCATGCCGCTGGCCCAGGCTTCGCCGATCAGCGCGGTCAGCGGGGCCACCAGATCGATGACGAAGCCTTTCAGGCCCATCATCAGTAGCGCCTGCGAGAGCTTGCGGCGCAAGGCTTCCATCTGGTGGCTCTTGCACAGATCCAGATAGGTTTGCAGTTCCGGTGGCGTCACCGAGGTGGGTTTGACACGGGTGGCCTGCCCCGTCAGCGCCTTCAGTTCGTCGGGACTTTGCTGGATGATTTTGCTGGGACGATAGCCGAGATCAATTAACCGCTTGACCAGACGCAATTTCTGCACCTGCTCCTGAGGGTAGATACGCTCGCCATTGGGATCACGCAGCGGCTGCGGGAAAGCATAGCGCCGTTCCCACACCCGCAAGGTCTCCTTGGCAACGCCGGTATCGCGTTCCACGTCACTAATCGTGCTCAGTGCTAGTGGTGTATTTTCTCTATTTATCATCAGGCTACAGCAGCTACTTTTTTTTGGTGGCCGCCAGGGTTGGCACAGGGTCCGGGTGCACAACGCGTTATGTCACGCCGGAGAACGCGACCTGCATTCTACATTCGATTGATGCTGCTCAGTATGGCACGCCCCTCGCGAATTGTCTGTGCCGGCGCAAGGCAATCCGCTTGTCCACGACACGCCCTAGGCATCCAGAATGAATGGAGTGATTCCGCTCCCTGTGGAAAATTTGTCATAGACAAAATATTTTTTCTAGGAAAGTTCGCCAGCAAGACTGGATCTGTTGTTTTTATAAGGTACTTTCTGCATGAAACTAGCTTAAATATCCATAGTTATTTATTTTGCGCAATGTATATCTGCGCAACTGTTGCGTAAACGTCACAGGTAGCAATTACTTACAAATTGCTGATGCGTCGCAACACCTGATGCTTCAAGCTGAATTTCATTCAGTCATAACGGGTTTGGCAATGAATATAGTTGGCGTTCACTGATATTTCCCCGTTGAAATCGCTGAATTTTCTGCGGAGTTGTAAGCTTATTACCAATTAGTCGAGGTCATAATGGGCTGACTCCGGTATAAAATGTGCGGGTAAATAGCAATGTCGCTATTTTCACTTGGTCCGACAACAATGCCTGAACCGCAAGGGACGGGCAGTATGCAAGGAAGAAATCGGGCGGAGCATCCGGGCTAGTTGGCTGGATCGGCAGGAAATATTGCGATGCGGTAAAATACTGGCGTTTTGAAATTCTGCCAAGAGTGATCAACGGTAAATTTTGCCGTATCACGCTTGATAGACCAGCAAAGCATCAGTATAGTGCCGCCTCCGACGCGTAGACCGCGTTGCGATAAAGCCAGCGGCGACCGTATCGGCCGCATTTAAGTGAACGCATAGCGTATCCCGCTATGCACTGTGGCAGCTGGGGAGTTTGCCCTCACAAATACACGGCGCCTTATTCGGCGTCGAAAAGCACCGAACATGCCGTAATACTAGCTTTACCTTTTTACAGCTACACAACTGAAGGAAACACGTTATGAAAAAATCCCTTATCGCCCTGGCCGTTCTGAGCGCAACCAGCGCTGCAGCCTTTGCCCAGTCGAACGTCACCATCTACGGTATCGTTGATGCCGGTCTGGTGAGCGAGCGCGGCGGCGTGGCCAACACCACCAAAGTTTCCAGCGGCGTTGGCTCGGCCTCGCGTCTGGGCTTCAAAGGTACGGAAGATCTGGGCGGTGGTCTGAGCGCTGTCTTCGTGCTGGAATCGGGCATCAAAGCTGACACCGGTGAGTCCGATGTTGCTGGTTCGATCGCTAACCGTCAATCCTACGTTGGTCTGAAATCGACCACCGCTGGTCAACTGACCCTGGGTCGTCAATACACCCCTTACTACGAGTCCGTACGTGACGTAGCTGATCCATTCGCAATGGGCTACGCTGGTACCGCTAAAAACCTGTTCGGCGTGGCTGGCAACAACACCCGTAACAGCAACGCCATCGTCTACCAGACCCCAGTGGTTGAAGGTTTCGTTGGTGAAGTGTCGTACAGCGTTGGCGAACAAGCTGGCGATGCATCGGCACAGCGTCAGATCGGTGCCTACGTTGGTTACTCGAACGGTCCTCTGAACGTTCGCGTGGCAACCAATGCCCGTAACAACGACACCGTGTCGCCAAAACTGAGCACCGAAGTCGGCCACAACACCCTGATCGCTGCTAACTACGATTTCGCGATCGTGAAAGCCTACGCTGCTTTCAGCAAAGACAAGGGCGTCAACAGCTCGGCACTGGCTAACACCAGCAACCCGTTCGGCTACACCGTCGCTCCAGTGGCGTCGAAAGACAGCACCGTAACCCTGATCGGTCTGACCGCACCAGTGGGCCCAGCTGGCACCCTGATGGCTTCTTACACCCGTAAGAACGACAAAGAAGTTGCGAACCGTGACGCTGACCAGTGGGCCGTGGGTTACTCCTACGCTCTGTCGAAGCGCACCAGCAGCTACGTGTCGTACGCTAAGATCAAAAACAAAAACGGCGCTAGCTACACTGTTGGTAACAACAGCGAAGCCGGTACCGGTGACAAAGCCTTCAACGTGGGCGTACGTCACTCCTTCTAATCTGATCTGATCAGTTAGAATCCACAACGGCTGCCTAGTGCAGCCGTTGTTCATTTCCGGGAGCAGAAAACATGTTATTGCCGCGTCGCCTAGTGTTTGCCTCAGCGTTGTTGCTGGTGTCGTATGCCGTGCTGGCCACGCCGAAACTGGTACGCCGTCCGGCAGTACAGGTATTGCCGCGCTATGGCATGCTGGTGTTTTCCGATCTGTGTATCAGTCGCCAGAGTGGCGAGTTCGGTGGGCAGCGCATTACCCTGCAGCGCTTTGCCGAAGTCGATACGGTGCTGTATGAATACACGGCCGGTGGTCTGAGCTGGCCGGTGGTGGCCAGTGAAGTGGTGGTCGATCCCCGTGGCCGGCAATTCTATTTCACGGTGCAGCCGCCCGACGAGGAGGCGCGCACCATCCGTGGCACGCTCAGTGACGACGGTAAATTCCTGCGCCTCGATGACAATTACTGTAGTGACCCGGCAGTGCCGATGCGCTTGGCGCGGGTCAGTGATTTTGGCCGGCAGGCCGGCGCCTGTCGCGCCTGCCCGCCTGCCCGCACGGTGCCGCAAGAGGCGGCGCCGGAGCCGGTGTTGCCGACCACGCCGGCAACGCTGCCGCCGGCTATCCCGCCGACTGCACCGACCATTCCTACTGCGCCGCTTTAGCTTTCAGGGCGTTCTGGCGGATAGTCTCGAGCGTGGCGCCGGGGGTGATCAGATTGCCGTCATAGCGTAGTTCGATCACGGCGGGCAGGTTCTGGGTGCGGGCGAAGGCCAGCGAACGTTCCAGCGCCGGGGCAAACCCCGCCGTGGTGTCGACCACTTCGCCATGACCGCCATAGGCGGCTGCGAGTGCCGCAAAATCAGGATTGTGCAGCTGGGTGCCGGAAACACGCCCCGGATAGTGCAATTCCTGATGCATGCGGATGGTGCCGAACATACCGTTATTGAACACGATGATGACGACACCAGCGCGGTACTGCACGGCGGTGGCCAGCTCCTGCCCGTTCATCATGTACTCGCCGTCGCCGGCAAAGGTGATGACGGTGCGTTCCGGAGCGATGATCTTGGCGGCCACCCCGGCCGGTACGCTGTAGCCCATCGCGCCGCTGGTCGGTGCCAGCTGGGTGCGCATGCCGCCGTAGCGGTGGAAGCGGTGCGCCCAGGTGGCGTAGTTACCGGCACCGTTGGTGATGATGGTGTCGGCCGGCGTCAGGGCGTCGATCAGTTGCACCACCTGCCATAGATCAAGTGGCGCTTTGCCATCCTGGAAAATTGGTGGCTGTTGCTGCCATGCGGACAGATCGGCTTTGGCGGCGGCCACGCTGTCGCGCCATGCGCTGCTGTCGAGCGGCGCCATGGCCGCCAGCATGGCGGCGATCTGCGGCATGCCGCTGTTAATCATTAGTTCGGCCTGATACACGCTGCCCAGTTCTTCCGTGTCGGCATGCACGTGGATCAGGCGCTGGCGTGGCAGCGGCGCTTCGATCAGGCTATAGCCGCCGGTAGTCATTTCACCGAGACGCGGGCCGATCGCCAGCACCACGTCCGCTTCGCGCACGCGCGCTGCCAGTTTCGGGTTGATGCCGATGCCGACGTCGCCGATGTAGTTCGGGTGGGCGTTATCGAGCAGATCCTGGAAGCGGAAGGCGCAGGCCACGGGCAGCTGGTTGGCTTCGGCGAAGCGCTGCAGATCGGCACAGGCGGCCGGGGTCCAGCCACCACCGCCAAGCAGTACCAGCGGCTTTTTTGCGCCGGCCAGCATGTTGCGCACCTGTTCGATCTGGCTGGCGGCCGGCGCGGCCTGCACCGGCTGGTAGCTGCGCGTATCGGCCACGCTGGCCACTGCGGTCAGCATATCTTCGGGCAGCGCCAGTACCACCGGGCCGGGACGGCCGCTGGTGGCGATCTGGAAAGCGCGCGCGATGTATTCCGGTACGCGGTCGGCGCGGTCGATCTGGGCCACCCACTTGGCCATCTGGCCGTACATGCGGCGGTAGTCGATTTCCTGGAAGGCTTCGCGGTCAACGAAATCGTTGCCGACCTGTCCGATGAACAGAATCATCGGGGTCGAATCCTGGAACGCGGTATGTACGCCGATCGAGGCATTGGTGGCGCCGGGGCCACGGGTGACGAAGCAGATACCGGGTTTGCCGGTCATTTTGCCGTAGGCGTCGGCCATGAAGGCGGCGCCGCCTTCCTGACGGTTGATGATGAAGCGGATCTCGGAATCGTGCAGGGCATCGAGTACGTCCAGATAGCTTTCGCCGGGTACGCCGAAAGCGGTGTCTACGCCGTGGATCTTCAGGGCATCGACCAGAATCTGGCCGCCGGTGCGGGATGGTTGCGTCATAGCTAGCCTTATGGGTCAGACGAGTGTCAGGATGTTAGCCATTCTACGGCGCACTGTGGCGGCCGACTTTTCAAATGGCGACACCAAATTACAGAATTCTGGCACCCGCCCCGGCGCTGTCCTCGCGCAGGCCGGCAACTGGTACAATAGCGCCCGAAGCAAGTCAGACAGTCGCTGGCCAGTGCGTAATGCCTGGCGGGAGGAAGGTCCGGACACCATAGAGCGGGGTGACGGTTAACGGCCGTCCGCTGAAAGCCGTAAGCGCAAGCCCAAGGTATAAGGCGAGGAATAGGGCCACAGAGACGAGCGTATTAAGTTACGGTGAAACGCGGTAACCTCCACCTGGTGCAATTCCAAATAGGCACGCGATGATGTGGCTCGCGGAGCGTGCGGGTAGGAAGCTTGAGCGCTGGAGTAATTCAGCGCCTAGAGGAATGGCTGTCATAGCGCAGGTTCGCCTGTGCCGTAACAAAATCCGGCCTATCGGCTTGCTTCAACTAATTTACAGTGCGCGGCTGGCGCGGCAAAGGCGTACAGCCCTTTGCCGGGATCACGCCGATGAAACATTACATACTGGCCCTCGATCAGGGCACCACCAGCTCGCGGGCGATTCTGTTCGACCACGCCGGGCAGATCTGCGGCAGTGCCGCGCAGGAGTTTCCGCAGCACTTTCCTCAATCCGGCTGGGTTGAGCACGATCCCAATGAAATCTGGAATAGCCAGCTGACGGTAGCGCGCAAGGTGCTGCACGAGTGTGGCGTGTCGGGGCAGCAGATCCGCGCCATCGGCATTGCCAACCAGCGCGAAACCACGCTGGTGTGGGATCGCAAGAGTGGCGAGCCGATTGCGCCGGCGATCGTCTGGCAGGACCGCCGCACGGCCGATCTGTGCGAGCAGTTGCGCGCCGCTGGCAAGGCCAAGCTGATTGCCGATAGCTCTGGCCTGGAGCTCGATGCCTATTTTTCCGCGACCAAACTGAAATGGCTGCTCGATCATGTGCCCGGTGCGCGTGAGCGCGCGCAGCGTGGTGCGCTGGCGTTTGGCACCATCGATAGCTGGCTGATTTACAAATTGACGGGGCAGCATGTGACGGACGTGAGCAATGCTTCACGCACCATGCTGTTCAACATCCACCTGATGCGCTGGGATAGCGATTTGCTGCACCTGTTCGATATTCCCGAGCAGATGCTGCCGCAGGTGCGCTCGTCCAGCGAAGAAGTAGGAATGACCCATGCGGCGCTGTTCGGCGCCGAGATTCCGGTGGCCGGCATCGCTGGCGACCAGCAGGCGGCGACCTTCGGGCAGGCGTGCATGACGCCGGGCATGGTGAAAAATACCTATGGCACCGGCTGCTTCATGATGATGCAGCTCGGTAGTCATCCGGTGGCCTCGCATAACCGGCTGCTCACGACCGTGGGCTGGCGGGTCGATGGGGTGACCGATTATCTGCTGGAGGGTAGTGTCTTCATGGGCGGCGCAACGGTGCAATGGCTGCGCGATGGGTTGGGCATTATCGAGCGCTCCTCCGATGTCGAGGCGCTGGCCGCCAGCGTGCCCGATAGTGGTGGGGTGTATCTGGTGCCTGCGTTCGTCGGGCTCGGTGCGCCGCACTGGGATCCGTATGCGCGCGGCACGCTGATGGGGATGAGTCGTGGCAGTCATCGTGGCCATATTGCCCGCGCTGCGCTGGAGGCGATTGCCTATCAGAGTGCGGAGCTGATGGCGGCCATGCAGAAGGATGTCGCGGCCGCGCACCGCCAGATTCCGCTGTGCGAAGTGCGCGCCGATGGCGGGGCGGCCTGTAATAATATGCTGATGCAGTTCCAGGCCGATTTGCTGGGCGTGCCGGTGCTGCGCCCGACGGTGACGGAAACCACGGCGCTCGGTGCGGCCTATCTGGCCGGACTGGCGGTGGGTTACTGGGAAACGCAGGAAGAAATCCGCGCCCAGTGGCGCTGCGAACGGCGCTTCGAGCCGGCCATGCCGGAACAGCGTCGCCTTGAGCTGATGGGGCAGTGGCAGCGCGCGGTGGAGCGTTCGCGGGGCTGGCAGCAGCCGGCCTAAGCTGGTTTGCGCGTGCTTTCTCTTCCTTGCTGAAAGCCTTCTTGGGCGTCCGTTTTTGACTAATCTCGGGGAAACCGGGCTGGCAAGGAGGAGGTGCTTGTCATTGGCTAGACTCTCGCGCTGCAGTGGCCAGGCGCTTGAAGAGCGGCGCTTCTGCCAGAGCTGCTGCGTCGTCGGTCAAGGTCAGGTTGGATGGGGCGGCGAATGGTGTGGCTCGGGGCGCGGAGGATTGGGTAGCGTTTTTCCACTTTTTGTCTAAAACGTCTGAAACTGGTCTAGATCGGTCTAAACGCGTCTGGATTCGTCGAGGTTCTAAAATTTTTAGACTCAATTCGACTATCTCTGTCGTTCCTTAGACTGCCGTAGACTCTCGGTTGGGTCAGATTAGACTATTTAGGGCGCTGCCATTTTGCTGGCGGCTCGCTTGATCTGTAGACTTTCGAAGCGGCTTCGATACTGGTCTGCACGAATCCAGTAATCATCGCCGGGAAATCTCAGCCATACAAAGCGCCATGCGTTGCGCCCCTTGGCGTGGCGATTAGCAAAAATCGATGGTGTCAACGTTGTGCCGTCCTCGGCAACGATGTGCTCGCCTGCCACTTTGGCAAATTCAACGCTGTCCCGATGGCTGGTGCGCAGCCGGGTCCCGTCGGGGAGGAAGATATTCTTCCACTGAAAGCCGCGTGTGGCCGCGCCGCTGCGCAGCAGTGCCAGACGCTCTTTTTCTACCGCCAGCCAGCGCTGCACAAGCTTCATCACAAAAGCCTCAGGCGTGATGCCGGCTTTGGTGTCCATGAGGTGGAATTCAAGGTCCAGAAAATCTCCCAAGGGCAGGTAGATCGGCTGCTTGGCTTCATAGGTCATAGCGCGCTCCTCTCTAGAATCGTCTAAAGGTTGGAGCGATGTACGGGAATATGGTTCGTTTTAGATTTATGCCGCTGGGGGCTAGATCAAATTAGATTTCCACGGCCGATTTTGAGACGATTTTAGACAAGCAGCTCCCGTTATTAGACTTATATAGACTTAGCCGGACCTAAATAGACTGATTTAGACGGTTATTCATTATGGCAACCGCCATCCTCCGCGCCTCGGCTACCAGCCGGAGTCGCCGGTGCCCCACCGTTGCAGGCCGGGGACTTTAATAATATGGCAATGCTATACTGGCCCAATGCAAATTTCGTACGAGCCAAATCCGATGCAGAAAAAGCGCCGAATACTGGTGGCTGCGATGGCGCTCACCCCATTGGCTGCGTGTCAGTCCGTGCTGCCTACCCACAAGGAACAGAAATCGATGTACGGACTGATTACCAAAATTAAAGCGAATCCGGGCCAACGCGGCGCGCTGGCGGTGATCCTGTTGCAGGCTACCCAGACCATGCCCGGGTGTCTGAGTTATGTGATCGCAGATGATTCGGCCGACAGCGACGCGCTTTGGATAACCGAGGTCTGGGACAGTGCGACCAGCCATAAAGCGTCGCTGAGTCTGCCGGACGTGCAGGCGGCGCTTCAGGTCGGCAGGCCAATGATTGCCGGCTTTGGTGAACGCTTCGAGACGCATCCTGTTGGCGGCTTTGGCACCCGCTTCAGCGCAACGCACTAACGTTTGCCAGTCTGCGGGGAAGGGGAGCTGCGCCTTTCCCGTGCGCGCAATACGCACGCCGAGGTATGTTGCAGCCTCGAATCGTCCCAGGCGCAGGTGCGCCACTTGCCTCTATCTCCCCGCTAACACCCGCCTATATCCTCTATCCCGTCTCGTGCTCGTTGCCTATTTGATACTATCATGTTGTCCTGCCGCAACTATGTATATTTAATTCAACAGGGCAATTTCACCATAAACCCATGTGCATATGTGAGATAGCACTTTCACACTCTGGCATAAGTACTTAATTTGGCTAACTATTTTATTTCTATCCGGCTTCAAAGAATTGCGCTAAGTCCTTAATTTCATTACTAAAATCGGCGTTTCGATTGCCTGAAACCGCTTGACCACGGACCAGCCATCCTCTAAAGTGGGCACATGTGTGGAAAAGTGTCATTTTGTGGGAAATTTCACCCGACTTAGCGGCGGGGGAGATGGAAGCAGAAAGATGCCCGCCACACGCCGCTAACCCAAGTGAGGTATTCCGTGTTTCAAGGTGCGTCTGCAATCAATCTCGATGCGAAAGGCAGGATGGCTATCCCTGCCAAGCATCGTGACGCGCTCGCGATCCAGTGCGAAGGCCGCCTCACGCTGACCCGCCACCCCGATGGCTGCGTCATGCTGTTCCCCCGTCCCGTGTGGGAACAACACCGTCAACAGATTGCCCAGTGGCCGATGCAGGCCCGCGCCTGGCAGCGTATTTTCCTCGGTTATGCCACCGACGTCGAACTCGACACGGCTGGCCGCATCCTGATTGCGCCGGAACTGCGCGCTGCCGTTGGCCTCGAGCGCGAGGTGGTGATGATGGGCATGGGTTCACATTTCGAAATCTGGGATGCAGTCAAAATGGCTGAAAAAGAGCAGCAGGCCATTGAAGCCGGCACCCCCGATGTTCTCGCTAATTTTTCTTTCTGAGGCACTTAGATGACCCTGACATCGGTGCCGGAATTTCAGCATCGTACGGTGCTGCTTGATGAGGCGGTTGACGCCCTCGCACTGGACGGCGTGCGCGCTGACGGCATATACGTCGACGGCACCTTCGGCCGCGGCGGCCATTCGCGCCTGATCCTGTCGCGCCTCGGCGCCAACGCGCGCCTGATCGCTTTCGATAAAGATTTACAAGCCATTGCCACTGCCGAGCAGGTGGCCGATGCGCGTTTCACCATCGTGCACGACAGCTTCGCCACCATGCATGACGCGCTGGCTGCGCGCGGTGTGACGGCGGTGGACGGCATCCTGCTCGACCTGGGGATTTCCTCGCCGCAGGTGGACGATGCCACGCGCGGCTTCAGTTTCCGCAACGATGGTCCACTCGACATGCGCATGGATACCACGCGCGGCCAGTCGGCGGCCGAGTGGCTTGCTACAGAATCCGAACAGACACTGGAAAAGGTGATCAGAGAATATGGGGAAGAACGGTTTGCTTTTCAGATTGCAAAGGCGATTGTTGCTCGCCGGGCAGTCGAGCCAATTTCAAGCACACGACAGCTTGCCAGCATCGTGGCAGGCGCGGTCAAGACTCGGGAAAAGGGCAAGGATCCGGCCACCCGTACTTTTCAAGCTATCCGGATTTTCATCAATAAAGAGCTTGAAGACCTCGAAACAGGCCTGACCCAGGCCTGGGCCAGTCTGGCGCCGGGCGGCATCATGGCCATCATCAGCTTCCATTCGCTGGAAGACCGTATGGTCAAGCGCTTCCTTGCCGCCAAAGCCAATGTCGAGCAACCGGACCGTCGTTTGCCGATCCGCGCTGTCGATCTGCCGCAGCCGGAACTGAAGCTGCTGGCCAAGATCAAACCGTCGGAGGCCGAAGTGTCGGCCAACCCGCGCGCCCGTTCGGCGGTGATGCGCGTGGCGCGCCGTTTGCCACTGCCACCCTCGGCAGCGACGAAAGGGGCGGCATGAGCGGCAAACTCAATCTGTTCCTGACCGCGCTGCTGGTGGGCTGCGCGCTGTCGCTGGTGAATGCCCAGTATCAGGCACGTCATCTGTTCATCGAACTGGAACGCAGCCAGTCGCAGGCGCGCCAGCTCGATATCGAATGGGCCCAGCTGCAACTGGACCAGTCGACGCTGGGCAAGCACGCCCGTATCGAAGAAATCGCCCGGCGTGAAATCAACATGACGCCGCTGACCGCCGCGCGCACCCAGTATCTGACGCCGGAAGGATCGAAATGAGCCGCGGCAGCAATCTGAACTCGTCACGCGTGGCCGCCTCGAAAGGCGTGCCATTTAGCAAGAGCCCGGTACTGGCAGTGCGTCTGCCCGTCTGGCGCTCGCGCGTGGTGCTGTTCGTATTGTTTGCCGCTTTCGCTGCATTGGCTGGCCGCGCCCTGTGGCTGCAAGGCCTGACCACCCAGTTCCTGCAGAAGCAGGGTGAAATCCGTTATGCCCGTACCATCGAACTGCCAGCGACGCGCGGCAAGATCACTGACCGCGATGGTCAGGTACTGGCTTCATCGCTGCCGGTAAAAGCCATCTGGGCGATTCCGGACGATGTGCAGAATGCGCCGCCCGCCAAACTCAAAGAGCTGGCACGCCTGCTCGAGATGAGCGACGCCGATCTGCAGAAAAAACTCGATTCGGATCGCAGCTTCGTCTACCTGAAACGTCAGGTCGAGCCGGAAGTGTCGGACCAGATTGCCAAGCTCGGGATCGAAGGCATCCAGACCCGCAAGGAATACAAGCGCTTCTACCCGCAGGGCGAAGTGACCACCCACGTGGTGGGCTTTACCAATGTGGAAGACGTCGGTCAGGAATCGATGGAGCTGGCGCAGCAGAAAAATCTGGTCGGTCAGCCGGGCAGCCGCCGCGTCATCAAGGACCGTCTCGGGCGCATCGTCGAAGATATCGAATCGGTGCGCGAGCCACATGACGGCAAGGACCTGACGCTGTCGATCGATAGCAAAATCCAGTACATCGCGTTCATGCAGATCAAGGATGCGGTGGAAAAATTCCATGCCAAGGCCGGTGCGGCCGTGGTGCTGGACGTGCATACGGGCGAAGTGCTGGCGCTGGCCAACTGGCCAACCTACAACCCGAATGACCGCTCCAAACTCAATGGCGAACAGCTGCGCAATCGCGTGATGACCGATACTTTCGAGCCGGGTTCCTCGCTCAAGCCGTTCACTGTGGGTCTGGCACTGGACGAAAAACGCGTCACCCCGCACACCATGTTCGATACCGGCAACGGCTCGATGGTGATTGCCGATCGTGTGATCCACGATACCCATCCGCACTTCGTGATCGATGTGCAGACCATCATCCAGAAGTCGTCGAATATCGGCACCTCGAAAATTGCGCTGGGTATGCCGGCGCAGGATATGTGGGAAATGTTCACCAAGGTCGGTTTTGGCCAGCAGCCTAAGTGGGGCTTCCCCGGTGCCGTGGCCGGCCGTGTGCGTCCGTACAAATCGTGGCGTCCGGTGGAGCAGGCCAATATGAGCTTCGGCCAGGGGATCTCGGTTTCCCTGATCCAGCTGGCGCGCGCCTACATGATCTTTGCCCGCGATGGCGACATCATTCCATTGTCGTTCCAGAAAGTGCACGAAGCGCCGCATGGCACCCAGGTGGTCAGCCCGAAAACGGCCGCGCAGATGCGCGTGATGCTGGAAATGGTGACCCAGCCCGGTGGCTCCGCCGTCAAGGCGCAGGTGCCCGGTTATCGCGTCGGTGGCAAAACCGGTACCGCGCAAAAAGTGGTCAACGGTCGCTACTCGCAGACCAAATACATCGGTAACTTCGTCGGCATGGCGCCGATGTCGGATCCGCGTTTCGTCATCGCCGTGATGATCGACGAACCGGGTGGTCCGGTGCACGTCGGCGGCGACGTCGCTGGCCCGGTGTTCTCGGCGCTCGCTGCCAACGCGCTGCGTGCCAAGAACATCACGCCGGATTCGACCCTCACCCATATCATCATTCCTGATAATGCAGCACAGGAGAAAATGTGACGACTTTTAACTTCGCCCCCATGGCAGACGTACAGGCCATCGCCGCGACCATCCGCAAGCTGGCGCCCGGTGCGCAACTGGCTTCGGATTCGCGCCGCATCAAGCTGGGCGACGTCTTCTTTGCGTTGTCCGTTGCACCTTCGGTCGCCCCCGGCGATGGTGCCGATGGCCGTAATTTCATCGAAGCGGCGATCGAACAGGGCGCCGCCCTGATCGTGCTCGACCCTGCCGGATTCGACTTTAACACCAGCTGGAACGCCAGCTGGAACGTGCCCTACATTACTGTCGAACAGCTGAAACAGCAGGCTGGCCGCATCGTGCACGCCTATTACGAGCAGCCCGATAGCGCCATGTTTACGGTCGGTGTGACCGGTACCAACGGTAAAACCTCCAGCGCCGTCTGGCTTGGTCAGGCGCTGTCGCGCGCAGGCGAACTGGCCGCCGTGGTCGGTACGCTGGGGGTAGGGCTGTTCCGTGCGCGCGGCGAAGTGGAATTCGAAGTCACCGGTTACACCACCCCGGACGCCGTGCTGCTGGGCCGCACGCTGGCGCAATTGCGCGCGCAGGGCGCCGCTTCGCTGGCCATCGAGGTGTCCTCGCATGCGCTGGAACAGGGCCGCGTCGATGGCATGCACTTCGACGTGGCGTTGTTTACCAATCTGACCCGCGATCATCTGGATTACCACGGCAGCATGGAAGCCTACGAGGCTGCCAAGACCCGTCTGTTCGACTGGCCGGCCCTGAAAACGGCGGTGGTCAATCTGGACGACGCCATGGGCCTGCGCCTGATCGCGCATCTGAAAAACCGTCCGGCGCTGGCCG
Source organism: Burkholderiaceae bacterium (assembly GCA_019752915.1). GTDB lineage: Bacteria > Pseudomonadota > Gammaproteobacteria > Burkholderiales > Burkholderiaceae_D > Rugamonas. The sequence goes on along the minus strand of JAIELO010000008.1, from coordinate 1,010 downwards.
GTGCGATTCCGCTGATCGGCTACACCTTGCAGGATGCTGCCAGCGTGCCCGATATCGACGGCGTGCTGATGCTGCGCGCCAGCCAGCTGCGCGCCGGTCGCAGCGGCGGTACCGAATTCCATCTGGAGTGCGCACTCGGTGCATCCCAGATCAAGACCCAGCTGGTAGGCCACTTCAATATCAGCAATGCGCTCGGCGTGATGGGCGCTCTGCTGGCCAAGGGGCTGACGCTGCGCGCCGCGATTGAAGCGCTGGAAGCACTGCAGGCAGCGCCGGGGCGCATGCAGCAGGTCGGTGGTCAGGATGCTCCGCTGATCGTGATCGATTATGCGCACACCCCGGACGCTCTGGAAAAAACGCTGGTGGCGCTGCGCTCTGTTGCGAGCGACCGTGGCGGCCAGCTGTGGTGCGTGTTCGGCTGCGGCGGTGACCGTGATCCGGGCAAGCGTCCGCAAATGGGCAAGATTGCGCAGACGGCCGACCATGTACTGGTTACCAGCGACAATCCACGCAGCGAAGATCCGCAGTCGATTATCGACCAGATCGTCGCGGGCATGGATACCGCCAATCCGGCATCGACCGTGCAGCAGCAGGCTGACCGCGCTGCGGCGATCCTGTTAGCCATTAAACACGCCGCCAAGCCGGATGTGATTCTGCTGGCCGGTAAAGGCCACGAGCCGTATCAGGAAATCAAGGGTAAGAAGCTGGCCTTCTCGGATGCCGACCATGCGCAGCTGGCACTGTCGGCACGCTTAACTATGATGAGGCCGAATTGATGCGCGCAGTACTTGCACAGATTCTGCCTGCGCTGACGGGCGCACGACTGGTCAACGCGGCGTCCGACGCTGCGCAACTGGCGTTCGATGGCGTATCGACCGACAGCCGCAGTGTGGCTGCCGGTGCGCTGTTCGTCGCGCTGCGTGGCGAAGTCTTCGACGCGCACCAGTTCCTCGCCCAGGTGGCGGAAAAAGGTGTGGCTGCCGTGGTCGTGGAAGAACTGCCGGAAGGCT
>JAIELO010000060.1 GCA_019752915.1 Burkholderiaceae bacterium | reverse complement strand
GCACGTTGTATTTCTCGAATCCCTGATAGCCGCCATTGAAGGCACCCGAGGCGCCGCTGATATTCATGATCAGTGTCGAACCGGCTTTCAGATTGCTGAAATTGAAATAGGTCACGCCGGCCAGTGTCTTGGCATCGATATCGATGACTTCCACCGCGCTCTTACTACCTTTGATATTCAATCCGCCCCACTGCACGCTGGCGCTGCCGGTGGTGTCCAGTTTCGCCAGTGTCGTCGAGGTATTTTTCAGCTGGGACGCCAGTGCGCCCAGATTGGCCGGCGCATTTGCCGCACCGGTCTGGATTTTCGAATAGACATCCACCGACTGGGTCACGTTGCTGGTGCCGCCCACATAGGTGTTGCCGTTCTTGATCGAGCCGCTAGTAAAGCTCAGATTACGCCCGGCAATTAACGAATAGCTGCCGTAGGCGTCGAAATTCTTGTCATTCACCGAATAGTGGCTCAACTGGACGTCACGCCCGGCCAGAATCGAGCCTTCCACGTCCGAGCTCGGTGCCTTGAAATCGGTCAGCGCAAACACGTTCGCACCATGCAGGTTCAGGTCCAGCACGCCGGCGTGAACGCTGCCGGCCGCAGCCAAAGTCAACAATGAAGCAGCAGTCATTACCGATAAAGCAGATTTGATCGCAACAGCCATTTGAATTTCCCTCAAAGAAACTTAACTTACTTCTAGCGTAACACATTTCATTGCCACTTGGAATTATTTTTCCACTAGGTAATAAAAATACGTTTATATTTAGATTGTTGTTGTTTGCGCTATATTGCAGCTCCTGCCCTCCCCGGATGCATGGCGTCGCTAGCCACGCAGCCGCAAACTCGGCTAATCTGACAGCTGTTCCGCTTCCCGCTACCGCTATGTCCGCCTTTCTGCCTGTTGTGCTACACACGCCACGTCTGACGCTGCGTTTCCTGACGCCCGAGGATGCCCCGGCCATGTTCCGGCTGTTTTCGGACCCTGCCGCCGTACGTTACTGGAGTTGCGCGCCATGGCAGGACATGGCCGAGGCCAGCCGCTACGTCGAGCAGACGCTGCATGGTTATGCGGACGGCAGCACCCTGCGCTGGGCCATGCGCACAGCCGATGGCGAACTGGTGGGGGTAGTCACGCTGTACCACTTCGACCGGCGCAATTACCGCTGCGATATCGGCTATATGCTGGCGCGCCCCTACTGGGGCCAGCGCTATATGCAGGAAGCCCTGCGCGCCGTGCTCGACTATGGCTTCGGCAGCCTGGCCCTGCATCGCATCGAAGCGGACATCCATCCCGACAACAGCGCGTCGGTGCGCCTGCTGCAAGGCTTGCAGTTCCGCCTTGAAGGTCAGCTGCGCGAGCGCTGGTTCGTGAATGGCGAAATTTCGGACAGCCTGATCTACGGTTTGCTAGCGCGCGACTGGCTGGCCGCCCAGTCCAGCGAGCGGCCGCCCTCCGGCCAACCCTGAGCAAGGCACGCTCTGCTTACCATTCGTCGGCAGTTTTCCCACGCTTATCCTGCAGAAACTACCGTTGATCGTATCGCGCTCCCCAGCGCGAAAGGGCTTTGTTAAAGTCACTCCATCGCCAACATCAACCGGAGAAACACCATGAAAAACATCAACCTGCAAACCATTTTCAACTTCGTCGAAGAAGTCCTGCAAGCCATGCTGCGCGTAGCCCGCTGCGGTGGCCGCCTGTTGCGCCGCATGTCGCCGCAGGCATTGCTGGCCTCGGCCCTGATCTTCGCCCTGATCGCCGCCATCCTGCCGCTGGCAATGGTGCTGTTCGTGGTATTCATGGTGCTCAAGCTGATGGTCGGTGCCAGTTTCATTCACGGCCGTCGTGACAGCACGCCACGGGACATCAACTAATGAACAAGTCGCGTCTGGCCCAGAGCAGCTACGCCAACGCCCAGGGACTGCTCAACCTGATCCGTGAAATCGGCGAAACGGCCGTTTCCATCTGGTGGCGTTTTTTCGACTGGCTGGCACAGGTCGAATGGCGCAAGCTGATCATCGTCTGGTTACTGGTCTTGCTGGTGGGTCTGACGCCATTCGGTCTGTCCAAACAGGGCGTGGCCTTCATCATGCTCTCCCTCGGCCTGAAGGTACTGGCCGGCGGCAAACGCAAAGCCGAACTGGACGCGCTGCATGCGCATAGCCAGGCCGATGAAGAAAGTATGGAACGCCGTGTGGTCGAGGCGCGCATGGCCGCCCTGCAGGCGCAGGTCGAACCGCACTTCCTGTTCAACACGCTGGCCCTGATCGGTCAGCTGATCGAAACCGATCCGCCGCAAGCGGCGCGCATCCACCAGAATCTGATCGACTATCTGCGTGCCACCCTGCCGCAAATGCGCGCCCGCGGTGCCGGCACACTGGGACGGCAACTCGAGATGTCGCGCGCTTATCTGTCCATCATGCAGGCCCGCATGGGGGCACGACTGGCGGTGTCAATCGACGTGCCACAGGAGATGTTGAGCGCCAGTTTTCCTGTCATGGCCTTGCAGATCCTGATCGAGAACGCCATCAAACACGGACTGGAACCGAAGATCGCCGGCGGCCGTATCGACATCCGTGCCAGCGTCGAACAGGGCATGCTGCAGGTTGATGTGCTCGATGACGGCGTCGGCTTCAGCCTGCACGCCGCCGATGGCATCGGGCTGGCCAATGTGCGCGAACGATTGCACATCCTCTACGGCAAGCGCGCCCAGCTGGTACTGGAAGCGCCACTGAGCGGCGGCACCCGCGCCAGCGTGCGGCTGCCCTACGCCCCCGATATTTTTGCCGGAGCCACCTCATGAGCAACTGGAACCCGCGTCATTCGCCGGCCATCACTGCGCTGATCGCCGACGACGAGCCCGCCATGCGCCAGCAATTGCGCAGCCGTCTGCAGGAAGTCTGGCCCACCCTGGAAATCGTCGCCGAAGCGGCCAATGGGGTGGAAGCGGTCGAGCTGGCCAATACCCACCAGCCACACATCGTGTTCCTCGACATCCGCATGCCCGGCATGTCCGGCATCGAAGCGGCCCGCCTGCTGTTCCAGCGCTGTCATCTGGTGTTCGTGACCGCCTACGACCAGTATGCAATTGAAGCATTTGAACAGGGCGCACTCGACTATCTGCTGAAACCGGTGGGCGGCGAGCGCCTGAAGACCACCTGCGCGCGCCTGCAGCAGCGCGTCGAGCAGCAACCGAGCGACCTCACCGTGCAACTCGGGGCCCTGCTGGCGCAGCATAGCAGCGCGCCCAAGCGCGATTATCTGCGCTGGATACAGGCGGTAGTGGGACAGAATCTGCGCATGATCAGCACCCGCGAAGTGCTGTATTTTCAGGCCGATGAAAAATACACCCGGGTGCGCACCGCACAAGGTGAAGTACTGATCCGCAAGACCCTGAAGGAACTCGCCGATGAACTCGATCCCGATGAATTCTGGCGCATCCACCGTTCCACACTGGTGCGGGTGGACGCGATTGATTCGGTGACGCGCGACCTGCGCGGACGCCAGATGGTGAAAGTGCACGGTAGCAGCGAGGCACTGGAAGTAAGCCGCGGCAACACTCATTTGTTCCAGCAAATGTAAGCGGGTCCCCCGCAGCATCACGCTATACTGCCTGCGTTACGCTGAACAAAACCATTCCAATCACCTACGGGAGAGAATTATGGACAGCATACCCAAGGCAACGCTGTGCAATGTCGTACCCTGCATGCGCTATCGCGATGCACCTGCCGCCATCGACTGGCTGTGCAGCACCTTCGGCTTTGTCGCCACGCTGGTGGTCCCCAATGACGACGGCACCATCGCCCATGCCCAGCTCGGCTTCGGCAGCAGCATGGTGATGCTGGGGTCGATTTTCGATACCGAGTATGGCCGCCTGATGAAGCAGCCCGCCGAAGTCGGTCATTTCGTCACCCAGAGTACCTATCTGGTAGTCAATGATGCCGATGTAGTCTATGACCGGGCGCGCGAGGCCAAGGCCGAGATCCTGCTCGATATCAAAGATGAAGAATACGGTGGACGGGGCTTTACCTGCCGTGACCCGGAAGGCCACGTCTGGAGCATCGGCACTTACGATCCGGCGCTGGTCTTCAGTTCGCTCACCAGCGCCTGATCGGCGACCGGCACGGGAGCAATCCGTATGGTGTCGCGATACAGCGGCGGCATGGCTGCGCACAGTCCCGTCAATGCAGCGTCCGCCAGACGTGGTAGCACATACTGGAATTGTGCCGGATTGTAGGCCGGCAGTGGCCCTTCCATGGTCGAGCCGTAAGCACCCAGATTCATGAAACTCAAGGCACTCGCATCCGGCCCCAGCGCAAACACGAACGTGCCCTCCTTCGGATGACCGAGATAACGGCGCACTTCTTCCTGACGTTCCGGCGTCGCCCCCGCCATCAGTTTGAAACGCAGCTGCGCATAGGCACGCGTGGTTTCCATGAAGGCAGTGCGGATTCCCGACTGGCTCAGGCGGCCGCTCATACACAGCAGCAAGTTGCCAAAGCGGTCCAGCAAAGCCACCGCATCGCCGGCACCGCCCTGCTCGCGATCGCGCAACATGGCTTGCCGCAAAAACGGCGCCAGTCCTGCATCGGGTTGCTGTGGCGTGCAGCGATAGGTCAGCGCATCTGGATACAGCTGTTTCAGGCCATGCACGATGGCGTGATCGGCTGGCAGCGTGGCCACATCGTGCAGCTCCTCACCCGGCAGATCAGTCTGGAACAAGGCCATCACCGCCTCCGAGGTGGCTTCGAACACCAGTGAGCACAGCGCCTGGGTAGGTTCGGCAATGGTCTTGCCGATGAAAAATGGTTTGGGCGCGGCGCCTGAGGCGGTGCGCCGGTAGGACGACGCGCCCAGCACCGCCGGATAGCTGAAGCTGGCCGCTGCCGTCGCACGCAGTGGTGCCGGCAGGGCCTCGAAATGGGCGCTGCTATCGTAATTGACGCCGGCACTGTGATCCGGTGCCGCCACCAGCACATTGAAGCCGGCGGCCAGTATCGCCCCGGCACACATGCAGCAGGGATCGAGCGAGGTGACGATGGTGATGTCTTGTGGCGCTGGCAGGTCGACACCGCGTGCCAGCTCCGCGTAATACCAGTCGATCAGCTGGCGCTCGGCATGCGCGGTCGGATCGAAAATCAGACCTTGCTTGATCACATTGCTGTGCAGCGATTGCAGCACGTTGCCGTGCTGATCCAGCATCAGGCCACCTACCCCGAACGTGCCCTGGGTTTTGGCGCTAATCGCTTCTGCCGCAGCGATCGCCACGGCAGCCTGCACATCAATAGTTTTCTTGTAGGCCACTTAGTTCTTCAGCTTCTTTCGTCAACTGAGTTCGTCAACTTATTTTTTCAGATCCGCGCCACCAAAGGCGTTCGGCAATTGGGCCGCAGCGGTGGTTTCGAAAATATCGCCTTTCAGATTGGTCAGCAACACCGGCAGTTCATTGCCACCGAGTTCCAGCGTCACCTGACGGCAGGCGCCGCACGGTGCAATCGGGCCATCAGTCTCGCCGATCACCACCAGCTGGGCAAAGTCACCGGGCTGGTAGCCCTGCGCGATGGCGCTGAAAAACGCGGTGCGCTCGGCGCAGTTGCACAGACCGTAGGAGGCGTTCTCCACATTACAGCCGTGGAACACCTTACCATCATTGGTCAGCAGGGCCGCACCAACTTTGAAGTTCGAGTAAGGCGTGTAGGCCTTCAGCCGCGCGGCGGCGGCTTCGGCGATCAATTGCTGTTGGTTCATCATAGCCTTTCCGACTTAAGGACGAATGGTACGGTAGATGACCGGATTGGCGGCGGGTGCTACGGCACTGATCTGGTATGCCGCCTGCACTTCGCGCACGGCCTGCTCGGCCGCTTCCTGCGTGCGGGCATGTACCATGGCCAGCGGCTGGCCGACTTCGATCCTGTCACCCAGACCTGCCAGCTCGGTCAGACCGACCGCGAAGTCGATCGGATCGGCAGCGCGACGACGGCCACCACCGAGGCTGACCACGGCCAGACCCAGACCACGGCAGTCGGTGCTGGCCGCGTAACCGGCCGACAGCGCCGGTGCCGGCAGCACGATCGGTGCGCGTTCCAGATGACGGTCCGGATTTTCCATCAGATCGGCCGGGCCACCCAGTGCCACCACCATGCGCGCGAAGCGTTCGGCAGCCGAACCATCATCGAGGCAGGCTTGCAGCTTGGCGCGCGCTTCGGTTTCATTGGCGGCCAGTTTGCCCAGCACCAGCATCTCGGCGCACAGCGCCATGGTCACTTCGTGCAGACGTGCCGGACGCGAACGGCCACTCAGGTAGTCGAGCGCGCCACGCACTTCGATGGCGTTACCGGCATACGGTGCCAGCGATTCGTTCATATCGGTCAGGATGGCCGAGGTCATCATGCCGGCGCCATTGCCCACCTTGACGATGCTGTCAGCCAGTTCCACGGATTTATCATAGGTCGGCATGAAGGCGCCGCTGCCGACTTTCACGTCCATCGCCAGCGCATCAAGACCGGCAGAGAGTTTTTTCGACAGGATCGAACCGGTAATCATGGCCACCGATTCCACCGTCGCGGTGACATCGCGCACGCCGTAGAAGATCTTGTCGGACGGTGCCAGCGACGAAGTCTGACCGATGATGGCCACGCCAACTTCTTTCACCACTTTGCGGAACAGCGCGTTATCGGGCACGGTGGTGTAGCCGGGAATCGAATCGAATTTGTCCAGCGTGCCGCCGGTGTGGCCCAAACCACGGCCGGAAATCATCGGCACGTAACCCCCGCAGGCCGCTACCATTGGGCCCAGCAGCAGCGAGACCACATCGCCCACGCCGCCGGTCGAGTGCTTGTCGACCACCGGGCCGTTCAGATCGAGCGAACGCCAGTCCAGCACTTCGCCGGAATCGCGCATCGCCAGCGTGAAGGCGACGCGTTCATCCATGGTCATATCGTTGAAGTAGACCGCCATCGCCAGTGCAGCGATCTGGCTTTCCGTCACGCGATTCGAGGTAATGCCACCGACGAAGAACTGGATCTCTTCGGCACTCAGTACGCCGCCGTCACGTTTTTTACGGATGATCTCTTGAGGTAAATACATGGAATGCTCCACTTGAATTTTGATGGGTGTTGAAAGCACAAAGGCGGGTCCGCGGACCCGCCCTGCTATGCCGATAGATTAATTAGACGCCGTATGGAATCCAGATATTTTTCACTTGCGAGGCGTGTGCCAGCACTGCGCGACCACCGGATTGCGCGGTGCTATACCAGTCGCGGCCTTTGCCACCACCAACCCAGGTACGTTTCAGGGTCGATGCCGACAGGCGTTCCACTTCGGCGCAACCGGCGGCCGAACCGTCGTGACGCCAGACCGCGTCGATCTCGCCGTGGGTCGCCAGCGTGCGCGCCAGTTCGTCGGCACTACCGGTGATGATGTTGACCACACCGGCTGGCAGATCGGAGGTATCGAACACCTGATACAGATCGGTCGCCGACAGCGGATGCGCTTCCGACGGCACCACTACCACACGGTTACCCAGCGCGATCGCCGGTGCCACCAGCGAGATGAAGCCCAGCAGCGGCGCTTCGTTCGGGCAGACGATACCGATCACACCGACCGGTTCGTTGAGTGCCACGGTGATGCCGTGCATCGGTGGCTGGTGTGCCAGACCATCGTATTTGTCGGCCCATGCAGCGTAGTAGAACAGGCGCTCGATGGAGGCCTGCACTTCTTTTTCCGCATTGCGGTCGCCCGTCATGGCAGCGATACGGGCGGCGAATTCTTCGCCACGCGCTGCCAGATTTTCAGCGATGTAGTACAGCACCTGTGCGCGGTTATGCGCAGTCGCTTTGGTCCAGCCGCCAGCCTTGTGGGCAGCTTCCACGGCGTTACGGATATCCTTGCGGTTGCCCTCGCCCACTTCGGCGATGAAGGCGCCGTCGACACCGTGGATCGCACGGCTGTAGGCGCCGTCAGGACGGGCCTGTTTGCCGCCGATGTACAGCTTGGCGGTGCGGTCGATGGCGAAACCACCACCGGCAGCCAGCGTGGCTTTGGCTTTGGTTTTAGCCTGCTCCGGCACCACCGGTGCGGCCGGGCGGGCATCTTCCGACAGCGGAGTCAGATATTCGTACATACCTTCGCGGCCACCTTCGCGACCATAACCGGATTCGCGGTAGCCGCCGAAACCGCAGGCTGCGTCGAACTGGTTGGCGGTGTTAATCCACACCACACCGGCTTTGATCTGCGGTGCCATATCCAGCGCCAGCGAGATGTTTTCGGTCCACACACAGGCGGCCAGACCGTACACGGTGTTGTTGGCCAGTTGTACCGCTTCTGGCGGGGTACGGAAGCTCATCGCGACCAGTACCGGGCCAAAGATTTCAGCCTGTGCCACGGCGGCGGAAGTCGACGCGCCAGTGATCAGGGTTGGTGGATACCATGCGCCGTTGGCAGGAATTTCGCAGGCTGGCTGATACACGTTGCAGCCTTCGGCACGGGCCGATTCCACCAGACCGGCGATACGCTGCTGCTGCACCGGATCGACCAGTGCACCAATGTCCATCGACTTGTCCAGCGGCGAACCGAGGGTCAGCTTGTCCATGCGGGCGCGCAGTTTGGCGAGGAATTTATCCTGTACCGATTCCTGCACCAGCAGACGCGAACCGGCGCAGCAGACCTGCCCCTGATTGAACCAGATCGAATCGACCAGACCTTCGACAGCAGCATCCAGATCGGCGTCGTCGAACACGATGAACGGCGACTTGCCACCCAGTTCCAGCGACAGCTTCTTGCCGCTACCGGCGCTCGCTTCGCGGATCAGACGACCGACTTCGGTGGAACCGGTGAACGCCAGTTTGTCGATACCGGCATGGTTGACGATGGCCTCGCCCACACGGCCATCGCCGGTGACGATGTTGACCACACCGGCCGGCACACCCGCCTGCACGCAGATTTCCGCGAACAGCATGGCGCTCAGCGAAGTGAATTCCGCCGGTTTGAAAACGATGGTGTTACCAGCAGCCATAGCTGGTGCGATTTTCCACGCCAGCATCAGCAGCGGGAAGTTCCACGGTACGATCTGGCCTACCACGCCCACAGCGCGGTAGTCGGCGAATTCTTCGGCCTGCAGTTGCGCCCAGCCGGCGTGGTAGTAGAAGTGACGGGCTACCAGCGGCAGATCGACGTCGCGGGTTTCGCGGATGGTCTTGCCGTTGTCCAGCGTTTCCAGCACCGCGAACAGGCGCGCGTGTTTCTGCATCAGGCGTGCCAGTGCATACATGACTTTGGCGCGGCCATGGCCGCCCATTGCCTGCCAGCCCGGTTGCGCGGCGCGCGCAGCGGCGACAGCGCGGTCGACGTCGGCGGCAGTCGCCTGGGTCAGGTCGGCCAGCTTGCTGGCATCGGCCGGATTGGTCGAGGCGAACAGCTCGCCCGGCTCGCTCCACTGGTTATCGATGAACAGACCGAAGCTACGGCCGTGCTGTTCCAGCCACGCTTGCGCTTCTTTCGTGCTTTCGGGTGCAGGGCCGTATTCCATGGTGTTGAGGATCTCTTTAATTGATGGCATGACGTGTCCGATATTCTGTAGGCTAATGAGTCGCGATGAATCGGCCAATTAAGGCTGCGCGTGGCGATGGGCGGCCGAGTAGTTACCCGTCACATAGTGTTCGAGCTGACGTTCGATGTCGGTCAGCAGGCTCGAAGCACCGATGCGGAACAGGTGCGGCTCCAGCCATTCATTGCCCAGTTCTTCTTTCATCAGCGTCAGGTACTGTAGCGCTGCCTTGGCCGTACCGACGCCACCGGCCGGTTTGTAGCCGATCTTGAAGCCGGTCTGCTCGTGATAGTCGCGGATTGCGCGCACCATGGTCAGCGACACCGGGATAGTGGCGTTGACCGGCTCTTTACCAGTCGAAGTTTTAATGAAGTCTGCGCCAGCCATCATGCAGACCCACGACGCTTTCGCCACGTTTTCCAGCGTCACCAGTTCACCGGTGGCCAGAATCGCTTTCACGTGCGCTTCGCCGCAAGCCTTACGGTAGGCCAGCATTTCGTCGTACAGCGCTTGCCAGTTACCGGTCAGCACGTGCTGACGGGTAATCACGATATCGATCTCGGTGGCACCGGCAGCGACCGACAATTCGATCTCGCGCACCTTGGTTTCCATGCTGGTCAGGCCAGCCGGGAAACCGGTCGACACGGCGGCAATCGGCAGACGGCCTTGCAGTACCTGCACGGCCGGCTTGATCATCTCGTGGTACACGCAGACTGCACCGGTGCTGAGCGGGTAATCCTGCAGACCCAGTGCTGCCACCAGATCGCTGCGCAGCGGACGCATGGCTTTCATGCACAGGCGCTCGACGCGGCCCGGCGTATCGTCGCCGGACAGCGTGGTCAGGTCGATCAGGCCGATGGCTTTGATCAACCATGCCGCCTGATATTCCTTCTTCACCGTGCGGCGATTGGCCAGACTGGCGGCGCGACGGTCGGCCGCACTCTTGTTGATATGGATATGGTTGATCCAGCCCAGGTCGAGGGGGACCGCTTCGTTGCGCTTGAAGTCGGAGATGATGGTCATAACAGATTGCTTCCGTGGGAAAGTGGTTTGACGCCGAGGTGATGGGCCAGAGTCTGACCGATGTCGGAGAAGGTTTCGGAAATCGGCAAGGCTTGCGCCGGCACACCCGGACCGAAGAAGATCATCGGAATGTGTTCACGGGTGTGATCGGAGCCGGGCCAGGTCGGGTCGCAACCGTGATCGGCGGTCACTACCACCAGATCGCCGGGCTGCAGGCCAGCCATGAATTCCGGCAGACGCGCATCCATCTCGCGCAGCGCCTGTGCATAGCCGTTCACGTCGCGACGATGGCCGAAGGCCTGATCGAAGTCGACGAAATTGACGAACGTCAGCGACTTGTCGCCAGCTTCCTTCTGCACCGTCAGCAGCGCATCGAACAGCGCCATATTGTCTTTACCTTTGACCACGCGCGAAACGCCTTGCGCAGCGAAGATGTCGCTGATTTTGCCCAGCGCGATGACCTCGCCGCCATCGTTCTTGACGTGGTCCAGCAGAGTCGGCGCCGGTGGTGCAACGGCGTAATCGTGACGATTGGTGGTGCGGGTGTAATTGCCGTTCGCGCCCAGGAATGGGCGGGCGATCACGCGACCGATGTTGTACGGCTCGACCAGTTTGAAAGCGATCTCGCACAGTTCATAGAGACGCTCCAGACCGAACGATTCTTCGTGCGCCGCGATCTGCAGCACCGAGTCGGCCGAAGTGTAGATAATCGGCTTACCGCTGGCGACGTGTTCATCGCCATGCTTGTTGATGATGTCGGTACCCGACGCGTGGCAGTCGCCGAGGAAGCCCGGTACCGCGCCCAGTTCCTGCAGCTTGGCAGTGAGTTCGGCCGGGAACGATGGCACGGTTTTCGGGAAGTAGCCCCAGTCGAATTCCACCGGCACACCGGCGATTTCCCAGTGACCGGACTGGGTGTCCTTGCCGGTCGAGCGTTCACGGGCCGCACCATAAGCTGCGGTGAAACCTTCGCGCTGCTGGAAGCCGGCAGCCCACTGACCGCTGGCCAGTTGGCCGGCAGCGGCCAGGCCGAGGTTTTCCAGCGTCGGCAGTGCCAGCGGCGTGCCGGTGGCGGCGATGCGCTCGGCGATATGGCCGAAGGTGTTAGCGCCACTGTCGTGATACTTGTCCGCGTCGGGCGTCGCGCCCAGACCGAAAGAATCCAGCAGCAGAATAAATGCGCGTTTCATGTTTCCAGCTCCTCAAAAGCAAAGGGGCGGACTAGCCGCCCCTCGGGGATTGTTACGCTTGCGGCGTTTTGGCGACGTTGCCCAGGAAGCCCAGGATCACCTCGATCAGCGAGGTCGCAGCCACGGCAGCGTATTTCAGGGTCTGCTCGTGCGACAGCGGGAACGGCGACAGGCCTTCGGCCAGATTGGTAATCGCCGACACACCCACCACTTTCAGGCCGCAGTGACGTGCCGACACTACTTCCGGCACCACCGACATACCGACCACGTCGGCGCCCAGCGTTTTGAAGGCGCGGATTTCGGCCGGGGTTTCGAAGTTCGGGCCAGCGTAGGCGATGTACACGCCGTCATGCAGGGTGGCGTTCTTTTCTTTGGCGGCGGTATGCAGCAGCGCGCGCAGATCGGCGTCGTAGGCATTGGCCATGCTGAAGAAGCGCGGACCGAAACGCTCGTCGTTCGGACCCATCATCGGAGTGCCCGGCAGGAAGTTGATATGGTCGGTCAGTGCCACCAGCGAACCGGCATCGACTTCGGTACGCAGCGAACCGGCAGCGTTGGTCACGAACAGCATTTCGCAGCCCAGCAGCTTCATGGTGCGCACCGCGCTGGTCATCACGCCCAGGCCGTAGCCTTCGTAGACGTGGCCGCGGCCTTTCATGCACACCACCGACACGCCAGCGAGCGTACCGATCACCAGTTCCCCGGCGTGACCATGCACGGTACTGATCGGGAAGCCCGGCAGTTCGTCGTAGCTAATGGTCACGGCATCCGTCATTTGTTCGGCCAGTACGCCCAGACCGGAACCCAGAATCATGGCGACGCGGGGTTTGAAGCCGGCCGGAATACGGGCACGAATGATGTCAGCTGCCTGGAACGGGGAATTATTCGACATGGAGATCCTCTATTTTTTGGAAACCCGCGCGTGGGACACGCAAAGGGCAAGGGCTTACTGGAGATGCTGACACTATGCATCATCTGCCATATGTATGGCAAATACCATTTTTCTTGGACATTTATATAAATAACGTATAAATCGAGAGTATTATGTGGAGCAGCAAATGGCGCCTTTGCGGGCGATTGACGCCATAAAAACAAATGTCTATCATTGCAAACAAATGTTTAAGCACTCCCCCACCCTCCGCCCTAGCGTATCCCCATGACCGACGCCTCCAAAAAAGACCAGCTGTATCAGCTCATCCGGGCCAACCCCTTTATTTCACAGCAGGATCTGGCGGTCGAACTGCGTCTGTCGCGCTCCGCCGTAGCGGGCCATATTGCCAGCCTGATCCGCGAACGCCGTCTGCTGGGGCGCGCCTACGTGTTGCCGGACAAGCGCCCGGTGCTGTGCATCGGCGCGGCCAATCTGGACCGCAAACTGCGCAGTCTCGGTCCTTTGCAGCACGGCACCTCGAATCCCGCCACGGCCGAAGAAGTGCACGGTGGCGTGGCACGCAATATCGCGGAAAATCTGGCGCGCCTGAATCTGCCGGCGGCCCTGCTGACCGCCTTCGGTGACGACGCTGCCGGACGCGCCCTGCAGGATCAGGCCGAACAGGCCGGCATCGACACGCGCGGCAGCCTGAAACTGCCCGACACCGCCAGTGGCACTTACACCGCCATCCTCGATGACCGTGGCGAACTGGTACTGGCGCTGGCCGACATGCAGCTCTACGACCGCCTCAGCGCGGACTTCCTTGCCAGCCGCCAGCCACTGCGCGCCTCGGCGGCAATGACCGTGGTCGACATGAATCTGCCGGCGGACAGCATCGCGCTGCTGCTCGACAGCGCCAGCACCGACAATCTGCCGCTGATCATCATCGCCGTCTCGCAACCGAAGATGGCGCATCTGCCGGCCAGCCTGCGCGGCCTGCGCCTGCTGATACTCAATCGCGGCGAGCTCGAAACGCGCGTCGGCCATGCCCTGCCCACCGAGGCCGATGTGCGCGCCGCCTGCCAGCAGGTGCAGGCCCAGGGCGCGCAGGACGTGATCGTCACCTGCGGCAGTCAGGGCGTCTACCACACCCGTGGCACGGAACTGGTCTGGCTGCCGGCCCATCAGGTCGAAGTGGTCGATGTGACGGGCGCTGGCGACGCCTTCTCCGCAGCCGTCTGCTGGTCGCTGTATCAGGGCAGTCAGGATCTGACGCTGGCCTGCCGGCGCGGCCTGAAGGTCGCCGCAATGACGCTGGAAACTCAGGACACTGTCTCGCCCATGCTGGCCGCCGACGTACTCGATGAAATTCACGATTTCGATCTGTCGGCGGACTACCATCCGCCACTATTCCCCCAGCAGGGTTGAACACCTGCAGGCTAGATACCTATTGACCGCTTTATAAAGGAACACCCCATGCATCAATTCCTGCTGTATTCGCCGGAAGTAGCCGCCGCCCGCGCCGCCGGCAAAGCCATCGTGGCACTGGAATCGACGATTATCTCGCATGGCATGCCGTATCCGCAGAATGTGCAGATGGCCCGCGAAGTCGAACAGATCATCCGCGCCACCGGCGCCGTACCTGCCACCATCGCCATCATGGATGGCAAAATCTGTGTCGGTCTGAATGAACAGCAGCTCGAGCTGCTGGCCACTTCGCCGGACGCCATGAAAGTGAGCCGGCGCGACCTGCCATTCGTACTGGCGCAAAACAAGCTGGGTGCCACCACCGTTGCGGCCACCATGATCTGCGCCGAACTGGCCGGCATCCAAGTATTCGTCACCGGCGGCATCGGCGGTGTGCACCGTGGTGCCGAAACCAGTTTCGATATCTCCGCCGATCTGCAGGAACTGGCGCATACCTCGGTGGCCGTGGTCTGCGCCGGCGTCAAGTCCATCCTCGACATCGGCCTGACGCTGGAATATCTGGAAACCTATGGCGTACCGGTAGTCAGCGTGGGCCAGCGCGGCTTCCCCGCCTTCTTCACCCGCGAAAGCGGCTTCCATGCCGAC
>JAIELO010000120.1 GCA_019752915.1 Burkholderiaceae bacterium | reverse complement strand
ATACTGCAAACATGTTCCCGTTCTGGGACTGGGTCGGCGGCCGCTATTCGGTCTGGTCGTCGATCGGTCTGTCGCTGGCGTTAGCAGTAGGCTTCGGTTACTTCAGCGATTTCCTGGCTGGCGCACACGCCATGGATGAACACTTCCGCACTGCGCCACTGGAACAGAACATGCCGGTGCTGCTGGCCATGGTCGGCTTCTGGAACCGCCAGTTCCTCGATGCCGCGTCGCTGTCGATTGCGCCTTACCATCAGGATCTGAGCCGCTTCCCGGCCTATCTGCAGCAGCTCGACATGGAAAGCAATGGCAAGCGCGTGACCCGTAGCGGTAGCGCCATCGACACTCCGACCTGCCCGGTGGTCTGGGGCGAGTGCGGCACCAATGCGCAACACGCCTACTTCCAGCTGCTGCATCAGGGCAGCGATGTGACGCCGATCGACTTCATCGCCGCGCTGCGCGCCACCCACGACCTGCCGGGCCACCACGATTCGCTGCTGGCGAACTGCTTCGCCCAGTCGGAAGCCTTCATGACCGGCAAAACCGCCGAGGAAGCGCGCGCCGATCTGCAGGCGCAAAAGCTCAGCGAAGCGGAAATCGAAGCGCTGCTGCCGCACAAGGTATTCCCCGGCAACCGCCCATCCAACACCATCCTGATGGATCAGCTGACCCCGTCCACGCTGGGCGCGCTGATCGCGCTGTACGAACACAAGACCTTCGTACAGGGCGCCATCTGGGACATCAATAGCTTCGACCAGTGGGGCGTCGAACTGGGCAAGGTGCTGGCTAAAAACATCCACGCCGAGCTGACCGGCGCGGTACAGCCGGAGCGTCACGACAGCTCCACCAATGGCCTGATCGTGATGGCCAAGGCAGCGCAGCACCTATGAGCCACGCCACCGAATTCAGCGTCGCCTACGACGCCGTGATGCAGACCGGTGAGTGCCCGCTGTGGCACCCGCAGGAACAGGCCGTGTACTGGGTCGACATTCCCGCATTCACCGTGCACCGGCTCGATCCGGCCAGCGGCGCGCACCGCGCATGGAAGCTCGATAGCGAACCGGCCACGCTGGCACTGTGCCAGCGTGGTGGTCTGATCGTCGCCATGCGCAGCGGCTTTGCCCATCTCGACACCAGCAGCGAAGCGGTCCATCTGACGCCGATCGCCGCCGCACCGTACGACACCGCCATCGCCCGCTTCAACGATGGTCATGTCGATGGCGCGGGCCGCTTCTGGGTCGGCACCATCTACGAACCACGCGACAAACCGGCCGCCGAAATGTATGTGCTCGAAAAAGGCCAGATCCGTCTGGCCTGGTCGGGTGGCGTCACCAATTCCAATGGTCTGGGTTTCAGCCCCGACTACCGCAGCCTGTACCACGCCGACACCAGCGCGCACCGCGTGTCGCGCTATGACTTCAATCTGGCCAGCGGCACGGTCAGCAATCAGCGTACCCTGATGCAGTTCTCGGCCGACAAAACCGCCCACTATGGCGGCCGTCCCGACGGTGCGGCAGTCGACAGCGAAGGTAACTACTGGGTGGCGATGTTCGAAGGCGCGCGCTTGGTCAAACTGTCGCCGGACGGTGAACTGCTGGGCGAAATCGCCCTGCCGGTGCGCTGCCCGACCATGCTGGCGTTTGGCGGCGCGGATCTGCGCACGCTCTACATCACCAGCGCCGGAGCGCGTCCGGCCGATGAACTGGCCGCCTACCCGCTCAGCGGCAAATTACTGAGCGTACGGGTGGACGTGGCAGGCCGTACGGAAGTCCCGTATTTGGAATAAACTTTGTCTTCTCATTGACGGTAGCAGCCGGGCGTGGGCCACAAGCATCACCTCCGGCCATTTGTAGTAAATTTTCTTGCAACTCGACAATTCGTGTAGTAAATTTACACCTGCAGTCCTTTCCCAGCACTCTACTTACTGCGAATTCACACTATTATGGCTCTTACCGATTTTGACCTGGTTCTGTTTGGCGGCAGCGGCGATCTGGCGATGCGCAAATTGCTGCCTGCGATGTTTGCCCGCGATGTGGCCAACGATCTGCCGGCGACTGCCCGCATCATCTGCGTCGGCCGCGCCGACGCCAGCCAGGAAGAGTTCCTGCACACCATCGAGACCACGTCCAAGCCGCACATCAAGGCCAGCACCGTCTCGGCCGCCGCGTGGGCCAAGTTCACTGCGCGCATTACCTACGTCTCGCTGAACGCGACCGACGCGGCCACCTACGGCACGCTGGTCAGCGCACTGCGCAAGGACGATGCGATTACCAAGGTCTATTATCTGGCCACGCCGCCGGCGATCTTCTCGCAGATCTGCGAGAACCTGAAATCGAATGGTCTGGTCACCCAGAACTCGCGCGTGGTACTGGAGAAACCGCTGGGTCGCGATCTGGCCTCGGCCAAACAGATCAACGCCGAAGTGGGCAAGGTCTTCGAAGAATCGCAGATCTACCGGATCGACCACTATCTGGGCAAAGAAACGGTACAGAATCTGCTGGCACTGCGCTTCGGGAATATCCTGTTCGAGCCACTGTGGCGCCGCGAATGGATTTCCGACGTGCAGATCACCATCGCCGAAAAACTCGGCGTCGGCAACCGCCTCGGTTACTACGACACCTCGGGCGCGCTGCGCGACATGCTGCAGAATCACCTGCTGCAGCTGCTGTGTATCGTGGCCATGGAACCACCAACCTCGATCGCACCGGATGCGGTACGTGACGCCAAGCTGCACGTACTGCGCTCGCTGAAAAAATTCACCCCGACCACGCTGGCACAGAACATCGTGCGCGGCCAGTACCGCGCCGGCCATGTCGATGGCAAAGCCGTGCCGAGCTACCGCGACGAACCGGATGCACCAGAACACTCGCGCACCGAAACCTTCGTCGCCATGAAGGCGGAAATCGATACCTGGCGCTGGGCTGGCGTGCCGTTCTACCTGCGTACCGGTAAGCGCATGGCCGACGGTCTGGCCGAAATCGTGGTGCGATTCAAACAGATTCCGCATTCGATCTTTGCCCAGCCGACCAACAGCTTCCAGCCCAATTCGCTGGTGATCCGTCTGCAGCCGGACGAAGGTCTGCGCATGAATCTGATGGCGAAAACGCCCGGCGACGGCATGCGTCTGAAACAGGCGGAGCTGGAGCTGGACTTCCGCGAATCGTTCAAATCGCCCCGCATGGATGCCTACGAGCGTCTGCTGCTGGACGTACTGCGCGGCCAGCTGACGCTGTTCATGCGCGGCGACGAACTGGAAGCGGCATGGGAATGGGTCGAGCCGATTCTGAACAACTGGGAATCGGACGACAGTTTCCCACTGCCATACGCCTCCGGCACCTGGGGCCCTGCTGCTGCGTCGGCCCTGATCGGTCGCGACGGTCTGCAATGGCGCGAAGAAGTTCTGCCGGAAGATTAAGCCCCCATGCTGCTCGACTCTATCCGCACCCAGCTCGACTCGCTCTCCAAATCGGAGCGCAAAGTCGCGCTGGCAGTACTGGAACATCCCAACCAGACCGTTAGCCAGAACATCACGGCGCTCGCCAAGAGTGCGCAGGTGTCGGAACCGACCGTGGTGCGCTTCTGCCGCACCCTCGGTTACGACGGCTGGCACGAGTTCAAGCTGAAACTGGCGCAGGGGCTGGCACTGGCCCTGCCGGGATTGAACGAGCAGCCCACGCAGGACGATCTGGCGGCAGATCTGGTCAACAAGATCTGCAGCCGCTCCATCAACACCCTGCTCGACCTGCGTAACAACCTCGATCCGGAAGCGATCCAGAAAGCCCTCGACATTCTGTCTAAGGCCAACAAGATCGAATTCTACGGCCAAGGTACATCCGGCATTGTGGCCGCCGACGCCCAGCACAAATTCTTCCGCTCCGGCGTGCCGACGGTGGCCTATGCCGACCCGCACATCCACAGTATCGCGGCGGCGCTGCTGCGCACCGGCGACGCGGTAGTGGCGATTTCCCAGCGCGGCAACAGCCCGTCGCTGGTGCGTTCGATCAAACTGGCGCGCCGTGGTGGCGCCGAAGTGATCGTGCTGGCGCCTTCGGGTACGCCACTAGCCGATCTGGCCACGGTACTGATTCCGATTGACCTGATTTTCAATACCGACCCCTACACCCCGATTTCGGCGCGACTGGCCTATCTGGTGGTGATCGACGTGCTGGCCGTGGGCCTCGCCCTGCAACGGGGACCGGACTTCCGCAAGAAGATGCAGAACGCCCAGAAAGCGCTGCAGGAATTCGACTTGCAGTTCGATTCCTTCATTCGCTGACGTTGCAAGAACATCAAACTGGCGTTTATTGTATGGCGATATAGCGACTATATCGCCATGCTTTCTTTGCCGATGCTGTTAGCTTGAGTACAATAAGGTGATCTTTTGTTACCTCACAGAATGGCAGCGCACATGAACCAGCTCGAACAGCTCAAGAAATTCACCACCGTAGTTGCCGATACCGGCGACTTCCAGTCGATTCAGGCTTACACGCCACGCGACGCCACCACTAATCCGTCGCTGATTCTGAAAGCGGTGCAGAAGCCCGAGTATCAGCCGCTGCTGGAAAAGGCTGTGCGTGACAACCTCGATAACTCGATCACCACCACCATCGATCACCTGCTGATCGCCTTCGGCAAACAGATCCTGCGCACCATCCCGGGTCGGGTTTCGACCGAAATCGATGCCCGCCTGTCGTTCGACACGGAAGGCTCGGTTGCCAAAGCGCGCGAATTGATCGAACTGTATCGTCAGGCCGGCATCGATCGCGAACGCGTGCTGATCAAGATGGCCTCGACGTGGGAAGGCATCCGCGCCGCCGAGATTCTGGAAAAAGAAGGCATCCGCTGCA
Source organism: Burkholderiaceae bacterium (assembly GCA_019752915.1). Classification (GTDB taxonomy): domain Bacteria; phylum Pseudomonadota; class Gammaproteobacteria; order Burkholderiales; family Burkholderiaceae_D; genus Rugamonas. The sequence continues at coordinate 10,270 of JAIELO010000120.1, read as the reverse complement.
ATATGACGCTGCTGTTCTCGCTGACCCAGGCCATCGCCTGTGCCGAGGCAGGTGCCCAGCTGATTTCGCCGTTCGTCGGCCGCATCTACGACTGGTACAAAAAATCCACCGGTATCGACTATCCGCCAGCGGAAGATCCGGGCGTGCAGTCGGTCAAGCGTATCTTCAACTACTACCGCAAGTTCGGCTACAAGACCGAAGTGATGGGCGCCAGCTTCCGCAACGTCGGCCAGATTCTGGAACTGGCAGGCTGCGACCTGCTCACCATCAGCCCTGACCTGCTGCAGAAACTGGCCGATAGCGATGCGCCGGTCGAACGTAAGCTGAGCAGCGAGAACGCTTCGACCAACGGCATCATCAAGCTGTCGCAGGATGAAAAAACCTTCCGCTTCCAGCTCAATGAAGATGCCATGGCGACCGAAAAACTGGCCGAAGGCATCCGCGCCTTCTGCGCCGATTCCGGCAAACTGAAACAGATCATCTCCGGCATGCGCTAAGCCCTGCACGGCGGCGTGACTGGCCGCAGTCAGGAATACAAGGGCGGGATGGCAGCAATAGCTGCTATCCCGCCCTTGTGCATATGGCCAGCAGCTTTTTATGTACAAAACGTTACATAAAGGTCTGTATTACAATGTTGCCACCAAGGCTAGCTGCGCTGTCTGGCTGTGCGCCATCACTACTTTCAGTTTCCTCTGTTTCCTCAGTTTCTTACACGAGATGCAACCATGCGACCTGTTTCCCGTTTTTCCCTACTGGCCGGCAGCGCGTTCGGCCTGTCCCTGCTGAGCGCCTGTGGCGATAAGGCTGCGGCCCCTGCCGCCCCGCCACCACCGAGCGTCGCAGTGATCACGGTCGCGCCGGGCGAGGTCAATGTCAGCAGCGAGCTACCGGGACGCACCGAAGCATCGCGCGTGGCGCAGGTGCGCGCCCGTACCGCCGGCATAGTGCTGCAGCGGGTCTACCGGGAAGGCAGCGAGGTCAAGGCGGGTGAGGTGTTATTCCGCATCGATCCGGCGCAGTTTCAGGCCAGCTTTGATAGCACGCAGGCCGCTGTCGCCAAGGCCGAAGCCAATCTGGCACAGGCCGACCTGAAAGTGAAACGCTACAAACCGCTGCTGGCGGCGCAGGCCGTGAGCCAGCAGGAATACGATGATGCCGCCACCGCGCAGAAACAGGCTGGCGCCGATCTGGCCAGTGCCAAGGCTGCGCGCACCAACGCCGGCCTGACCCTAGGCTATGCCACCGTCACGGCACCGATCTCCGGGCGCATCAGCCGCGCACTGGTCACCGAAGGTGCGCTAGTGGGTCAGGGCGAAGCGACGCCGATGGCGACCGTGCAGACGCTCGATCCGATCTACGTCACCATCACCCAGTCCTCGGCGGAGCTGCTGGCGCTGCAGAAGGCACTGGCCAGCGGCAAACTGAAATCGGCCGGTAGCGGCGCCGCGCGCGTCACGCTACTGACCGAAGATGGCCAGCCCTACCCGCAAGCGGGCAAGCTGCTGTTTGCCGATGTGTCGGTGGACGAGAGCACCGGCACCGTCGCGATGCGCGCCGAATTCCCCAATCCGCAACGCACGCTGTTACCGGGCATGTATGTGCGCGCCCGCTTAGAACAGGGCGTCAACGCCGCCGCCATCAAGGTACCGCAGCAGGCGGTGGTACGCGGGCCGGAAGGCTCGTCGGTGCTGATCGTCAGTGCCGACAACAAGGTGCAGGCGCAGCCGGTCACGGCCAGCGCAGCCGATGGCCAGAACTGGATCGTCAGCAGTGGCTTGAAAGGTGGTGAACGCATCATCGTCGAAGGCTTCCAGAAGGCCAAGCCGGGAACCACCGTCAAGCCGCTGCCGTGGCAGGCAGCGGGCGCCAGCGCGGCCGGTGCGGTCGCCTCCGCCCCTGCAGCGAAATAACCGGGAGTCCTGATGGCCAAGTTTTTCATCGACCGACCCGTGTTCGCATGGGTCATCGCCCTGTTCATCCTGCTCGGCGGGATGCTGGCAATTACCGTGCTGCCGGTGTCGCAGTATCCGACCATTGCCCCGCCTTCCATCGTCATCACGGCCAACTATCCGGGCGCCACCGCGCAGGTGCTGGACGATGCCGTGACCAGCGTGATCGAACAGGAAATGAATGGTGCCGACGGCTTGCAATATGTCGAGTCGTCCAGTGAAGCCAGCGGCTCGGTCACCATCACCGTCACCTTCCAGCCTGGCACCAATCCGGAACTGGCCGCCGTCGATGTGCAGAACCGCATCAAACGCATCGAATCGCGTCTGCCTGCCGCTGTCACGCAGCAAGGCGTGCAGGTCAACAAGGCGCGCTCGAATATTCTGATGTTTGTCGGCCTGACCTCCACCGACGGACGGCTCGACCCGACCGGTCTGGGCGACTACATGGCGCGTAACGTCGTCAACGAAATCAAACGCATCCCCGGCGTCGGTCAGGCGCAGCTGTTCGGCACCGAACGCGCGATGCGCATCTGGGTCGACCCGGCCAAGCTGGTTGGCCTGAAGCTGACCATGGCCGATGTCTCGGCCGCGATCCGCGCGCAGAACGCGCAAGTCACTTCCGGCACGCTGGGCGACCTGCCCAGCCCTGCCTCGCAAACCATTTCGGCGCCCATCGTGGTCACCGGCCAGCTCACTTCGACCACCGAATTCGGCCAGATCGTGCTGCGCGCCCAGCCCAATGGCGCGCTGGTGCGCCTGAGAGATGTGGCGCGCATCGAAATGGGCGGCGCCAGCTTCTCCATCAACGCCCGCCTCAACGGCGCGCCGTTTTCCGCAATCGCCGTGCAGCTCTCGCTGACCGGTAATGCCCTGCAAACGGCCACGGCGGTACGCGCCAAGATGGAAGAACTGTCGAAATTCTTCCCGCCCGGTGTGAAGTATGCAGTTCCTTACGACACCTCGCTGTTCGTCAAGATCTCCATCGAGGAAGTCGTCAAGACGCTGCTGGAGGCGGTGCTGCTGGTGTTCCTCGTGATGTATCTGTTCCTGCAGAACTTCCGCTACACGCTGATTCCCACCATCGTGGTGCCGGTCGCACTGATGGGCACCTTCGCCACCATGCAGCTGTTCGGCTTCTCCATCAATGTGCTGACCATGTTCGGCATGGTGCTGGCGATCGGTATTCTGGTCGATGATGCCATCGTGGTGGTGGAAAACGTCGAACGCATCATGAGCGAAGAAGGCCTGTCGCCACGTGACGCGACACGCAAAGCGATGACCCAGATTACCGGTGCGATCATCGGCATTACGCTGGTGCTGATTGCCGTATTCATTCCGATGGCTTTCTTCGGTGGTGCGGTAGGCGCCATCTACCGCCAGTTCTCGCTGGCGATGGTCTCGGCCATGCTGTTCTCGGCGCTGATGGCGCTGACCCTGACACCGGCCTTGTGCGCCACCATTCTGAAACCGGTACAGGCTGGCCACCATCATGAGAAACGCGGCTTCTTCGGCTGGTTCAACCGTCTGTTTGCCCGCAATGCCAGCCGCTATCAGGGCGTGATCGCGCGCATGCTGACGCGTACCGGCCGCTATCTGCTGATCTTCGCCTTGCTGTGCGGCGTGGTGGGCTGGCTGTATGCGCGCCTGCCTTCGTCCTTCCTGCCGAATGAAGATCAGGGCTACCTGATCGCCAACGTGCAGTTGCCACCGGGCGCTTCCCTGAGCCGCACGCAGGCCGTACTGGCCAAGGCCGATGCCTACTTCCGCCAGCAGCCGGGCGTGGCGCGCACCATCGCGGTGGCCGGCTTCAGCTTCTCCGGCAATGGTCAGAATGCCGGTCTGATTTTCATACCGCTGAAGGACTGGAGCGAAAGGGGACCGGAACAGTCGGCACAGGCCATCGCCCAGCGCGCCTTCGGTGCCCTGTCGTCCATCCCCGATGCCGTGATTTTCCCGCTCAGCCCTCCGCCGATCCGCGAACTTGGCAATGCCACCGGCATCACGGCGCGCTTGCAGGACCGCAGCGCGCAAGGTCACGCTGCCTTGCTGGCCGCCCGCAACCAGTTGCTGGGTATGGCGGCGAAAAGCCCGATCCTGAAAGGCCTGCGCCCCGAAGGACTGGAAGACGCACCACAACTGCAAGTCGATATCGACCGTGAAAAAGCCTATGCACTGGGCGTCAGCTTCGCCGACATCAATGCCATGCTGTCGGGCGCCCTCGGTTCCTCCTACGTCAACGACTTCGCCAGCAGTGGCCGTCAGCAGCGCGTGATCGTGCAGGCCGATGCGCCGCGCCGTTTGCAGCCGCAGGACATCCTGCAACTGCATGTGCGCAGCAGCAGCGGCAGCATGGTGCCGTTCGCCTCGTTCGCCAGCTCGCACTGGATACAGGGGCCGGTACAACTGGTGCGCTACAACGGCTACCCCGCCATCAAGCTGACCGGTGATGCCGCGCCGGGCCGCTCGACCGGCGAAGCGATGGACGAGTTGCTGCGCCTTGCCGCGCAACTGCCGCCCGGCTTCAGTATCGAATGGACCGGTCAGTCGCTGGAAGAACGCACTTCCGGTTCGCAGGCACCGGCGCTGTTTGCGCTGTCCCTGCTGGCGGCCTTCCTGGTGCTGGCCGCGCTGTATGAAAGCGAAACCATACCGGTGGCCGTGCTGCTGGTAGTGCCGCTCGGTGTACTTGGCGCGCTGCTGGGGGCGACCCTGCGCGGCCTGCCCAATGATGTGTACTTCAAAGTGGGCCTGATTGCCATCATCGGTCTGTCGGCCAAGAACGCGATTCTGATTATCGAATTTGCCAAGGATCTGCAGGCGCAAGGCAAAGGTCTGATCGAAGCCACGCTGGAAGCGGTGCATCTGCGCTTCCGCCCCATCATCATGACCTCGCTGGCCTTCATCCTCGGCGTACTGCCGCTGGTAATCGCCACCGGTGCCGGGTCGGCCAGCCAGCGTGCCATCGGTACCGGCGTGATGGGCGGGATGATTACGGCGACGGTGCTGGCAGTGTTTCTGGTGCCGGTGTTCTTTGTGGTGATCCGCAAAATCTTCAAAGGTAGCGAACGTCAGCGCAAACTGGCCGCCCATGAACTGAACGACAAGAACCATGAAACCTATGATTAAAACTGCGCCCACCCTGCTGGCCGTAGCACTGCTGTCGGCCTGTTCGCTGGCGCCGACCTACCAGCGGCCAGTGACAACGCTGGCAGGCGCCTACCCGCAAGATAGCGCCGGCGCGGCCGCGCGTACCAGTGTCACCCTGCCCGTCAGCGCCACAGCGACAGCGGCAGTCGATACCGGCTGGCGCAGCTACTTCAGCGAACCGGCCTTGCAGCAGTTGATTGCCGCCGCGCTGGAACACAATCGCGACCTGCGCACGGCCGTACTGCGCATCGAAGAAGCCCGCGCGCTGTACGATGTGCAGTCGGCTGATCGCCTGCCAACCCTGAACGCCAGCGGCAGCATGACGCGCGCTAAAACACCGGCCTTCCTGTCCTCAACTGGCCAGAGCACCATCGGCAAACGCTACGATGTGGGACTGGCGATGCCGGCCTTCGAGCTGGATTTCTTCGGTCGCGTGAAAAGCCTCAGCGATGCCGCACTGGCCAGCTATCTGGCCACCGACGAAGCGCGGCAGGCCGCGCAAATCAGTCTGGTGGCGCAGGTGGCGCAGGCGTATTACACGGAACGCGCCTATGCCGAACAACTATCGCTGGCGCAGCAGACCTACGCGGCACGCACGCGCAGCTATCAACTGACCCAGCAACGCGCCGAAGTGGGCGCCTCATCACGCCTCGATCTGCGCTCCTCGGAAACGCTGATGGAAACCGCGCGTGCCGCCGCGCTGTCACTGGCACGCCAGCGGGCACAGGCCGAGAATGCCCTGACGCTGCTGGTGGGACAAGCCACACCCGCCGCCAGTGGCGCCCTGCCCGACCAGCGCCAGCTGGATGCGATGAGTGCTTTGCCAGCCGGTCTGCCATCCGAACTGCTGAACCGCCGTCCCGATATCCGCGCTGCCGAACAGCGTCTGAAAGCGGCCACCGCGAATATCGGCGCGGCACGTGCCGCCTTCTTCCCGCGTATCAGCCTGACCACTTCGGTCGGGACCAGCAGCCCTTCACTGGGCGGGCTGTTCGACAGTGGCTCCGGTAGCTGGTCGTTCGTACCGCAACTGTCCTTGCCGATCTTCGATGGCGGCCGCAACCGTGCCAATCTGAGTCTGGCCGAAACGCGCCAGAATCTGGCGGTGACCGATTACGAAAAGACCATTCAGATCGCGTTCCGCGAAGTGGCCGATGCACTGGCCGCACGCGACTATCTGGGCGAACAGGTCAACGCGCAGCGCAGCATCGTCGAGGCGCAGGCCGATCGCCTGAAGCTGCTGCAATTGCGCTTCGAGCAGGGCATCGCCAGCAGCCTCGATATTCTGGACGCCCAGCGCGAACTATTCAGTGCCCGGCAAACACTGGTACAGGTACAGCAGCAGCGCAGCGCCAGCGCCGTCGATCTGTACCGCGCACTGGGAGGTGGGCTGCAGCCATGAAGAGTTCGATCCGCATCCGGCTAGGTCAGCGGGCGCGCGCCCGGATCGGCGCCGAAGGCATGCAGGCTGCCGACATTGCCATCATCCCTGCCGCAGCAGGCGGCCCCAAAGGACTGATTCTGAACGGCCTCGATATCTGGGCCTTCGGTTCATGGCTCAAATCCGCGCCGCGCCAGCGACGTATGATCGGCGCATCGATCGGCGCATGGCGTATGGCCGCCGCTGCGTTGGACGATCCCGTCGCTGCCCACCGGCGACTGGCGCAGCTGTATGCGGCGCAGCAGTATCCGGAAAAAGTGCAGGCAGCACAGGTCAGCGCCACGTGCCGCACGCTGCTCGACGAACTGCTCGATGGTCGCGGCGCGGAAGTGTTGAATAATCCCCTCTACCAGCTATCCGTCATTACGGCACGCGGTGTGGGAGCGCTGGAGCGCAGCGACGGCCAGCGCTGGCGCGAAATGGCCGGTTTCCTGCGCGCGGCGGCCGGCAATCTGCTGGCACGCAGCCAGCTGGCCAAAGCCATGGAACGGGTGATTTTCCACCAGCAGCAGGATCAGGGGGAATGGCTACGCCAAGACTTTGATGCCTTCCATGCCCATTTCGTCGCGCTGACGCAGGCCAATCTACGCGACGCACTGCTCGCTTCCGGCTCGATTCCGCTGGTACTGCAGGCGGTCAACGACATCGCCGGAGCACCGCAAGGGCCGTACTGGGATGGTGGCCTGATCGACTACCACCTGCATCTGCCCTATCAGCGCGATGCAGGTCTGGTGCTGTATCCACACTTCAGCGACTACATCGTACCGGGCTGGCTCGATAAAAGCCTGCCATGGCGACGCGCCCGCGACGCCGCGCTGGACAACGTGATTCTGATTTCGCCGTCGCCGGAATTTGTCGCCACGCTACCGAACCGCAAGCTGCCCGACCGTGCCGACTTTACCGTGTATGGCCAGAACCACGCGGCACGCACGCGCGACTGGCACCGCGCCATCGCGGAGAGCGAAAGAATGGCCGAGGACTTCGCCCGCTGGTGCGAGCGCCCCGACCTGAACCAGACCTTGAGTTTCTAGGTAGTCAGGAACATCTCTTGCAGATCATTGAGGAAGCGCTGACCTAGCTCGGTAGGCCGGATGATCTGGTGATCGCGGTACAGCAGCCCTTTGGCTTCGGCCGCGTTGAGCTGGCGTTCGATGGCATTCAGTGCCATGCCGGTGCGTTCCATGAACAGGCGCGGCTCGAAACCCGCGCACAGTCGCAGGGTGTTGAGCATGAACTCGAAACCCATTTCGTCGCGACCGATTTCACGCTCTTCCTGTACCGGCGCACCGAGTGCCACCTGCTCCATATACGCCTTGGGCTGCTTGTAGCGTGCCTGCCGCAATATGCGGTGCGGGAAAGACAGCTTGGAGTGTGCCCCCGCGCCTATGCCCAGATAGTCGCCAAACTCCCAGTAATTCAGATTATGGCGCGCACGGCGCCCGGCTTTCGCGTAGGCCGACACTTCGTAATGCTGGTAGCCGTTAGCCGCAGTCAGTTCGGCAATCATGTCCTGCATGTCGGCACTGGCATCATCATCCGGCAAGGCCGGCGGATACTTGGCGAACAGCGTATTCGGTTCCATCGTCAGGTGGTACAGCGACAGATGCGGTGGCTGATAGGAAAGCGCCGTTTCGATATCGCGCTGCGCTTCTTCCAGCGTTTGCGAGGGCAGCGCGTACATCAGATCGAGATTGAAGTTATCGAAATTGGCCACCGCGATATCCACCGCACGGCGCGCTTCGCCATCGTCATGGATACGACCCAGCGCCTGCAGATGGCGGCCACTGAAACTCTGGATGCCGATCGACAGGCGGTTCACGCCACTGGCGCGATACGACTTGAACTTCTCCGCCTCGAAGGTGCCGGGATTGGCTTCCATGGTGATTTCACAATCGCTATCGAGCGGCAGCAGGGTGCGCACGTCCGACAGCAGACGATCCAACCCGGCGGCCGACAGCAGACTCGGGGTACCGCCACCGATGAAAATCGTATAGATTTTACGGCCCCAGATCAGCGGCAGCGCCATTTCCAGATCGGTGCGCAGCGCATCCAGATATTCTTTTTCCGGGAAACCGGCCTGCCCCTGGGCGTCACGCGCTTCGTGCGAATTGAAGTCGCAGTAAGGGCATTTTTTCACGCACCACGGGAAGTGGATGTACAGCGACAATGGCGGCAAGGCCGTCAGATTCAGGCTTCCCCCCTGCAGATATTTGGCCGCCACGCCTGCCATATCGCTATGGCTGGAAGGCGCACTGGCGGTGGTTTTGGCGCCGATGACTTTAATCGGGATCATTTGAGCTTCTCGACCAGTGCACGCAGTGCCTGGCCGCGATGCGACAGGCGGTTTTTCTCATCCGCCGCCAGTTCGGCGACGCATTTACCCAGCGCGGCAATGTAGAAGTGCGGGTCGTAACCGAAGCCGCCCGCGCCGCGCGCCTCGGCAATGATCTCGCCGTTCCAGCGTCCATCCGCGATCACCGGTTGCGGATCATCGGCATGGCGCACGAACACCAGCACGCAATAGTAATAGGCCGACTTGTCGGTGTGTGCTGCCAGATCGGCAATCAGCCTGGCGCTATTGCGGGCGTCCGACTTCGGTTCACCGGCATAGCGTGCCGAGTACACGCCGGGCGCACCGCCCAGTGCATTCACACACACGCCGGAATCGTCGGCCAGCGCCGGCAAGCCCGTCAGACGGGACGCATGGCGTGCCTTCTGCAGGGCGTTTTCCACGAAGGTGTGGAACGGCTCGTCCGCTTCCGGCACCTGATACTCGCCCTGCGCATGGACGTCATAGCCCACGGTGGACAGCAGTTCGTTGAATTCTTTGAGTTTGCCAGCGTTATTGGAGGCGAGGATCAGGCGTTGAGTCATGATGTGGGCTGCGAGGTAAGCAAATGGTGCCAAGGCACCGTGAAAAAGCAAGGAAGCCCACATTGTAAACCGTTTGCCGCTGCGGCATGGGCTGCCCCTGCCGGGCCGCCATGCCGCAGGGGCGACAGTGATTATTTCGACACGCAGGTGCTCAGGCGCTCAGACCGAGCGCCTGCTTCTGCAGCTTGATCAGATCGGCAATACCGCCCTGTGCCAGATCGAGCAGGCGGTTCATGCCGGCGCGGTCGAAGGCAGCACCTTCGGCCGTACCCTGCACTTCGATGAAGTGACCGGCATCGTTCATCACCACGTTCATATCGGTATCGCAGCCCGAATCTTCCACGTAGTCGAGATCGAGCACCGGCATGCCCTGATAGACACCCACCGAAATCGCCGCCACAAAACTCTTCAGCGGCATGGCTGGTACAGCGCCACTGGCCACCAGCTTGGCAAATGCGTCATAAGCTGCCACCATCGCGCCGGTAATCGATGCGGTACGGGTACCGCCGTCGGCCTGAATCACGTCGCAGTCGAGATGCAGGGTGCGCTCGCCGAAGGCTTCCAGATCGAAGGCGGCGCGCAGCGAACGGCCGATCAGGCGCTGGATTTCCTGGGTGCGGCCGGACTGCTTGCCACGCGCCGCTTCGCGATCCATACGGGTGTGGGTGGAGCGTGGCAGCATGCCGTATTCGGCCGTCATCCAGCCCTGCCCTTTACCCTTCAGAAAACCCGGTACTTTTTCTTCAATGCTGGCGGTACAGATCACCTTGGTGTCGCCGCATTCGATCAGTACCGAACCTTCGGCGTGCTTGGTGTAGTTGCGCGTCAGACGCAGTTCACGCAGCGCATCAACGGCGCG
>JAIELO010000256.1 GCA_019752915.1 Burkholderiaceae bacterium | reverse complement strand
GCGTTCGATACTCAGTTGTTTGCCATACGCGGCGTAAGTGCCGCTGACCACGCGGATGCTGCCTTGCACGCGCGGTGCGCGCCGTTCGCTGATGCGGATGCGCAGCGTACCCGCCAGCTGGGCGTTGAGGCCTTTGCCTTTCAGGTTGAAGGCATCACCCAGATCCGCTTCGAGATCAATATTGAGCGGCATGCCCTGTGGCGTTTTGGCGGGTGCGCTGCCGCCGCGGCGCAGCACGATCACATCGTCACTGAGGGTAGGGGTATTTTCACCGGCCAGTTCGATGCTGGCCCGTTCGGCGCGGAATTTACCGTCGAGCTGGAAATGCTGGGCGTCGCGGGTCAGTGTGCTGCTACCGCTGACCACCAGAATCCGGTCCGGACGGGCTAGAACTTCCAGCTTGTCGGCGCCGAGTTTGAGGTTCATGCTGGCCTGATTCTCGGCGTAGCGCAACCAGCCTTCGGCACTGGCGCGGCCCTCGGCACCATCGAACTTCAGGCTCTGCAAGGTTAGCTGATCGCCATTGATCCGCGCCAGCAGCTGGCCGTTACGCAGCTTGATGCCCTGTTCCGGCAGATTGAGGAGCAGCTTGTCGCCACTCACCTCGCCATTCAGCAGTGGCGCGGCGAAACTGCCACTGCCTGCCACGTTCAGCTTGAGCGTGCCATCGATTTCCATGCCCGGCTGTCCGGCCAGTGGCGCCAGCCAGGCGATCGAGCCCATGCTGGCGCTGCCGTTCAGGGTGAAACGGCTGTTTTCGCTGAGGCGACCCTCGACTAGCCGGGTGCTGGCGTCGAAGCGCGCCTGACCGGCGCGGCTGCCATCGAGACCGAGTTGCAGGCGCAGATTGCCGTCGCTGATGTCGGCGCGCGCATCGAGCAGACGCAGGCCCAGTGGCTGCGGCAGATCGGTGCCGGTGATGGTCAGGTCACCGGCTTCGCGGTACACGCGTAGCATGCCGTTCAGTGCTGGCGTCGCGCCAGCCTGTAGGGCAAGCGACCATTCGCCGCCTAGCGTCAGGGTGCTGCGCACCAAGTCATGCCAGTCTGGCGAGAGCTGCGCCAGATAGTTGGCCGGGACGCCCTGTGCCTGACCCTTGCTACGCCAGCTGGCGCCATTTTTTTCCAGCTGGTCGAGCCGGATGCTACCTTCCGGCAGATCGATGCGGGCAGCGCCCAGACTGATTTGCTGCGGCCGGAGCAGACCGGCGACCCCGCCGCCACTGGCGGCGGCCAGCTTGAGCGGAGCCGGTGCTGCCAGTGTGAAGGCGTAACGGCCACGGTTCTGCAAGGTGTTCAGCGTGCCATTCCAGGTATCGCCGGCCCAGCTACCGGTCAGGCGCACGGCCGCATCAAAGTCGGCATTGCTGGCCGCCAGTTGCAGGGTGTGGGCGCTGCGGCTGCCGGAAGTTTGCAGGCGCACACGGTTCAGGGTCAGGTCCGGAGAATTCAGGCGGGTGAGTTCGAGATCGGCCAGCATCGGTACGTCGCTGCCGCTGTTCGTGCTGCCCAGCGTGGCGTTGCCACGGATGCTGGCGATCTGGCGCGCGCCGGGTAAGTGCAGGTTGGCGCCATCGATGCTGAAGCTGAGCGCCGGTCTGGCGCTGCTGCCGGCCAGCGTGCCGGCAGCATTGAGGGTGCCGCCGAATTGCGGTCCGAGTACGCTCAGTTGTGGTGCGCTGAGTTTCCATGCCAGCTGGTCGCCGGTTTTGCCGAAGCTGCCTTTGGCCGCCAGTGCCATGCTGGCCAGATGCAGGTCGATGTCGGCATTGCCAAGACGCGTGCTATCGAGTTGCAGTGCGGCGCGCCCGCTCAGCGGCGCGCTGCCGAAAGTGGAGGGCTGCAGTTGCATGCTGAGGCTGGCCCGCCAGTCGCGTGCCAGTCTGGCTTCGGCGGTGAAGCCGGCCTGAATGCTGCCGCCCTGCATGCTGCCGAAAGCGGCAGGATCGACCTGCTGCAGCGTTCCTTGCAGGCTCAGTTCGGGCGCCCGCTGTTTACCGCTCAGCGCCAGTGTGCCGCTGGCGTGGACCCGGCTGGCGGGATTGGCATGACGGGCCGAACTCAGTGCCAGTGCGCTGGCATCGAATTCGAAGTTGCCGCGTGGTGCAGCCATGCTGCCGCTGACGGTGCCGCTGGCCGTGGCGGCGCCCGTCAGTTGCGCGGCGAGGGCGCTCAGTTGCGGCGCGTCGATGCGCCAGCGCAGCTGTTCGCCCTCGGCGCCGAAATTGCCGCTGATGCTGGCGCTGTTCTGCGCCAGTTGTACGCGTAGCGCCACGCCGCTCAGGTGGTGCGCGTCGGCGTGCAGTTCACCGTTGCCGGTCAGGGCATGACCGGCCAGCTTGCTGGCCTGAAGATCGAGGCTGGCCGTCGCCTGCCATGCCGGCACGAGTTTGCCGCGCACGCCGAGCAGGCCATTCAGGTCACCGGCAGGCAGGCGTGGTCCCAGTGCGGCCGGATCGAAATGCTGGCTGCGCAGGGTGAAGGCAAAGTCGCGTTGCGCCTGCAGGGCGGCCTGTCCGCTGACGCTGATGCTGCCCTGACGTGCCTGCAGGCGCGCCTGTTGCAGCTGCAGTGTGGTGGCCGACAGACTGGCCTGCACATCGAGTTGCAGATCTTTCTGTGCCAGTCTGGCGCTCAGGACTTGCTGCGCGGCCTTGCCACTCAGGGTGATGTCGCCAGCCAGACGGGTAGCATGCAGGCTGCTATGCAGCTTCTGCAGATTTAACTGCTCAGTGTGCAGCGACATTTGCGCGCTGACAGGGGCAGCTTGTTTGCCTTGCGCGGTATTCTGATGCAGCAGTGCGCTGCCGGTGAAGCGGCCTGCCGCACCGAGATCGATCAGGATTTCGTCCAGTGCGGCAGCTTGCAGCGTGCCGCCCAGTCGTGCTGCCAGCGTCCGCAGGGGCAGGGCTTGCTGGTCGATGCTGCCGCTCTTGCCGCGGTTTTGCAGGGACAGTTTGCCGGACAGTTGCCGGTGTGCGCCGAGCGTTGCCTGCAGGTCCAGATCGAGCAGCGCTTGCGGCCAGCCTTCCTGCAGGCTGGCCGGATCAATGGCACGCGCCTGCAGCGCGAGGCTGCGCAGGATCAGTGCCTCAAACGGCGCCACGCTAGCCGTGGCGTCCAGCGTGGCGCTGTGCTGGGTTCCCTGCGCCTTGAGTGTCATGCTCGCCAGCGTACCACCGGCGTTGACGGCGACGCTGGCGCCACTGGCATGTTTGAGCGTGGCACGGCCTTGCAGCGGGAAGGGCGCCAGCGCACCGAGTGTGAGTTCGACACCGAGCTGCCCATAGTCGGTGCTGGCGGCAGCCTGGCGCACTTGCCAGTGCTTGCCGTCAGCGTCCAGCTGGAAGCGTAGATTGCGCAGCACATTGCTGCTGCCGGCGTCGAGCAGCGTCAGTTGATCGAGGCGTGCATCGGCCAGATGCAGGCTGAATGGTAACGCCAGCGAAGCAGGCAGAGTGGCCGGCGCAGATGCTTTCAGACTTTGCACGGTCAGCGTGGCGACGTGCAGCTCGCTGACGGCCAGACCGGCGGAAAAATACTGCAGTGGCGACCAGTTGATATCGATCTGTCTGGCCGTGATCAGGCTATCGTCGCTACGGTAGACCAGCTGGCCGATGTGCATGCGGTGATACAGCGAGCCACTGACGTCGCTCACGCTGATCTGGCCACCGCTGGCGCTGGCGATGCGCTGTACCAGTTGCTGCAGCGTGGTTTCGCGCCCGAGCAGCCAGAGGGCAGCGGCCAGCAGCGCGACGAGCAATGCGCAACTGATCAGCAGGCGGCGTAGCCAGCGACGCGGAGCTGCCACGGCAGGCGCGCTGGCTGGTGTGTCTGGACTGTTCGCGGAAGTGCGGTCCGGGGGAAGCGATTCGCTCATCAGAAAGTAAAGCCTAGCGAGAAGTGCAAACGGTATTTGTGGACGGCGTGGCCATACGCCATGTCGACGTTGATCGGGCCAACCGGACTTTTCCAGCGCGCGCCCAGTCCGTAACCGGCTTTCGGCCGCAGGGTACTCAGCGTGTCGGCGGCATTGCCCAGATCATAGAACACGGCCGCGCCCCACGTAGGACGGAACCAGTGCTGGTATTCGGCGCTGGCGGTGCCTAGATAGCGCCCGCCGGTGATGGCATCACCGACCCGCAAGCCGAGTTCCTGAAACGCGTAGCCGCGTACCGACTGGTCGCCACCGGCGCGGAACAGGTAGACCGCCGGCACGCCATTTTTACTGCGTGACGCCAGCATGCCCGCTTCGGCGCGCAGGATCAGCTTATCGCTGCTGCCGAGCGGCGCGTACAGCACGCCGCGCGCATAGCCGCGCACGAAGGCTTCATCGGTCAGCAGCGGCAGCAGGGCGCCACCGACTTGCGCATTCAGGGCATAGCCGCGGTTGGGGAACAGCAGGTTATCGAGTTTGCGCCAGGTGACGCCGTAGGTGAGCGGCAGACTTTTACTGGTGCTGGAGGGCGTGCCATCGACGGTTTTGGTTTCGGTCAGCAGTTCCAGCGACAGATTGCGCTCGAGCAGCGGCGTGCCCCAGCTGCGTTTGGCCGCTACGCTGGCCACGCTGGTGATTTCCCCGGCGATGTCGCTGCGTTCGAACGCCGCACCGACGCTATCGTTATAGCCCTGCGCCGTGGTGGGGAAGTACAGTGTGCTGTGCGCCGACTGCTTCTTGGTTTCCATGGTCACGGCACTTTTCATGCGCAGCCCGAAGACGGACAGATCGTCATAGGTGAGCGAGGCACGATTGCCGGTATTGGTACTGAAACCCAGGCCGGCGCTGACATTGCGCTGTTTGTTTTCGACCACCCGCACCAGTAGCGGTAGCGCGGGCATGCTGGCGCTGTTGCGCGGCTCCCCGGCCTCACCGGCTGCCAGCTGTTCGCTGAGCAGGGCGCTGCTGTCGGCACTCACTTCCACGCTGCTGAAGTAACCGCTGTCCTGCAGGCGGGTCTGGTAGGTTTGCAGCGCCGCTTCGTTGTAATAGTCGCCCGGCTGGATCGGGTTCAGATTGCTCACCACCGAGGGCGGATAGCGCTTCAAGCCTTCGATGCGCAGTTCGCCAAAGCGCAGTTCCGGACCGCTATCGAGCACTACGCGCAGTAGCGCCAGATGCTGGTCCGGGTCGACCGTAGCACTGCTATCGCTGATCTGGGCACGCGGATAGCGGCTCTGTACTACCTGCCGCAGCAAACCCCGTTTGGCCTGTTCCCAGTCATTCTGGCGGAAAATGTCGCCCTGTCTGAGTGACCAGCTGGCCTTGAGTGCGGCCGGATCGAACTGCTGATCGGCCGGCAGACCCGCTGCCGGGGTGAAGCCTTGCAGGATCAGTTCGACGTCGCCGACCCGCACCGGTTCACCCGGCGTGATGCGTAGCTGCACGGTGGGGGTGTCGCCATCGCGTTCCAGCGTGGCGCTGATCTCGGGCGCGTAATAGCCTTCGGTGGCCACCAGCGTGCGGATCTGTTCGGGCGCGACACGCACCAGTCGCTGCAACTGTTCCAGATCCATGCGCGGACTGTCGCTGAAGCGCTGCAGGTCGAGATTCTGCTCGAGCAGCGTATCGAGCGGCGCCGGTGCGGCGATCCGCACGGTGTAATGCAGACCCTGTGCCAAGGCGTGCGGTGCGCCGAACAGTAGGGCGCACCACAGCACAGACCCCGCATATGCGGGCCGATAAGCCACTTTTGCCACAACTTGTGCCAAAATTCGTGATCCTGCCGATAATTTTGCGGGCATTGCCGGTAGCATGAGACTCCAGGAGGGGTAAAGCAGAATGCCATGTTACCGGATTGCCCCAATTGATGGCGTACTTAATAACCTTGCAAACGCTTGCGAGTACTTGAAAGAACACTGTAATGCTGTCTACCGATACTGCCCTGGTCCTGTTTAGCGGGGGTCAGGACTCCACCACCTGTCTGGCCTGGGCGTTGAAACATTATGCGCGCGTGGAAACCATAGGTTTTGACTATGGCCAGCGTCATGCCATCGAGCTGACGGTGCGCCCGATGGTGCGCGAGCGCCTGCGTGCCCACTCGCCGCTGTGGGCCGAGCGACTCGGCGAAGATCATATGATCGACCTGTCGCTGCTGAAGGATATTGCGCAGACGGCGATGACCCACGATATCGCCATCGAGACCCAGGCCAACGGCTTGCCGAATACCTTTGTCCCCGGGCGTAATCTGCTGTTCATGACGGTGGCGGCGACGGTAGCTTACCGGCGCGGCCTGTCGGTGCTGGTGGGCGGCATGTGCGAGACGGATTTTTCCGGCTACCCTGACTGCCGCGACGACACCATGAAAGCCTTGCAGGTGGCGCTCAATCTGGGCATGGATAGCCGCTACAAGCTGGAGACGCCGCTGATGTGGCGCGACAAGCGCCAGACCTGGGAACTGGCCCATGAACTGGGCGGGAGTGCGCTGGTCGATCTGATCCGCGAAGGCACCCACACCTGCTATCTGGGCGAGCGCGGCGCGCTGCACGACTGGGGCTATGGCTGCGGCACTTGCCCGGCCTGTGAATTGCGTGCCCGTGGTTACCGGCAGTACGCCGCTGGCGCCGTGTAGATGAAGGCGCGGCTACGCCAGCGATTGCAGCACGTGCTCGCACCGCACGTGCTGGCCGCGCTGGTGCTGGCCGCCTGTCTGGGCGCAACGGCCGTGCTGTGGCAGGGCGCGCGCAACGATGCCGAACACGATGCCCGCAACGACTTCGCGATCCGGGTGCGGGAACTGGTCAGCCATCTGGATCAGCGCATGCAGACCTATGCGCAGGTGCTTTACGGGGTACAGGGTCTGTTTGCCAGTTCCGATCAGGTCAGCGCCGCCGAATTTCACACCTATCTCGATGGCCAGCACCTGCACCAGCATTTCCCCGGTATTCAGGGCGTCGGCTATATGGCCCGGCTGGTGCCCGAGCAGCTCGATGCCCACGTAGCGCAGCAGCGCCGCAGCGGCGTGGTGGACTACCGTGTGCATCCGGCTGGCGCGCGCGACTGGTATGCCGCGATCACCTATCTGGAACCATCCACCGGGAGTAACGCACGCGCGATAGGCTACGATCCCGCTTCCGATCCCGTGCGCCGCGCGACGCTGGAGCAGGCGCGCGATACCGGCCAGCCGGCATTGAGCGCGCGCATCCGGCTGGTGCAGGAGCACGAGCAGGAAGCGCCGGTGCAGGCCGGCTTCCTGATGGTTTTGCCGCTGTACCGGCATGGCTACCCCACCGGCACGCTGGCCGAGCGCCGCGCAGCCATCCGCGGCTGGGTGTATGCCCCGTTCCGCATGCACGATCTGATGACGGGGCTGGGCGGCCTGCATGCGGCCGGGCTGGATGTGGAAATTTATGATGGCAGCACGCTCAGTGCAGCGACGCGTATGTATGACAGCGAGCCCGACGGGATGCCGCGCTCGCATAGCAGCGCCCAGCAGTTCGCCATCGGTGGCCGGGTCTGGACACTACAGATCGGCGCCGTGCCGCTCGGCACCACGACTACCAGCAAGGCTTCTCTGATTGGCCTGACTGGCACGCTGTTTAGTGTGCTGCTGGCAGCGCTGACGTTCCAGCTAGCGCACAGCCGGGTGCGGGCGCGCGCTGCCCAGCGCTACGCTGAAACGCTGGCCGGCGAGCTCGGTGAGCGTGAACAGGTGTTGCTGGCGCTGGCCAGTGAAGAGCAGCGCAGTCAGGCCACCCTGCGCAGTATTCTCGATTCGACCATGGATGGCATTCTGGTGGCCGATTTGCAGGGGGGGATCCTGAATGTTAACCGGCGCCTGCGCGAACTGTGGCATTTACCGGAACATCTGGACTGGCAGAACGATGGTGCGGCGCTGCTGGCGCACATGGCGCAGCAACTGCGGCTGCCGGTCCAGGCGCCGTTGCTGACGTCTGCGGCGTCCGGGTTGCCGGGCTGGCCGGCCGGTGGCGAACTGGCCCTGCTGCAGTTGCGCGATGGCCGTGTGATCGAACAGCATAGCCGCAGCTTGCAACTGGGCAGCACCGCAGCACGCCTGTATTCATTCCGTGATATTACCGAGCGCACCCGCGCCAGCCAGCGCGAACAGACTCGCCGGCAGGTGCTGGAACTGCTGTCGACGGGCGCGCCCTTGCAGACCATCCTCGAGAGCGTGGTGCGCGGTGTCGAGAGCGGTAACGAAGAGATGCTGTGCAGCGTGCTACTGCGCGAAGGCGATGAGCAGCACTTGCGGGTGGGCGCGGCACCCAGTCTGCCGGTAGCGTTTAGTGCGGCAGTGCATGGACAGGCTTTGCGCGATATGTCCGGCCCCTGCAGTCAGGCTGTGCAGCAGGGGCGGCGCGTGATTATTGCCGATATTGCAGGGATGGCCAGTATGAACGCTAGCCCGGGGAGCGCTGACTATCGCCGCCAGGCTCTGGACGCAGGGCTGCATTCCTGCTGGGCCGAACCGATCTTCGGCGCCAGCGGCAAGGTGCTGGGGGCGTTCGCGATCTACCACCGTGAAGCGCGGTTGCCGAGCATGGCGCATATCACGCTGATCGAACAGGCGGCGCAACTGGCCGGCATCGCCATCGAGCAAGCCCGCGCCACCGTGGCATTGCGGGTGGGCGAGGCGCGTTTCCGCAGTCTGTACGATCATGCTCCGGTAGCGCTGTGGGAGCAGGACTGGTCGGCCGTGCGGCTGGCACTGGAACAACTCGATCTGTCCGGGATCGATGATCTGGCCAGCTATCTGCAGGCGAATCCGGCGCAGCTCGACTATCTGGCCGGGCTGGTGCGCATCGTCGATGTCAACGCCGCCGGGCTGGCGCAAGTGGCGGCGCGGGCCGACCGGCAGGATCTGGCACAGCTGACGCTGGCGCAGATTTTCGATAGCACCGCCATGCCGAACTTTGCGCTGGCGCTGGCAGCACTGGCGCGCGGCCAGCATATTTTCAGTTGCGAAGGCAGCTTCCGCCGGCTTGACGGGGTGGCGCGCCGCAATGAACTGACGCTGCTGGTGATGCCCGGCCATCACCACAGTCTGGATTTCCTGATCGTCTCGACGCTCGACACCACCGAGCGGCGCCGCATGCACGACGAGCTGCAACTGCTGGCCACCACGGATGCGCTGACCGGTTTGCCGAACCGGCGCGAATTCATGCGCCGGCTGGAAGAGGAACAAAGCCGCCTGCAGCGCGCCCCGCAACAGGGCGCCTGTGTGCTGCTGCTCGATGTCGACCATTTCAAACGCATCAATGACGAATACGGTCACGCGGCCGGGGATCAGGTGCTGCAGCAACTGGCCGAACGCATGAATGCGGGGCGCCGCAAAATCGATATGCTGGGGCGGATCGGTGGCGAAGAGTTTGCCATGCTGCTACCGGCCACGGCGCCGGCGGCTGCCGCCCTGACGGCCGAGCGCCTGCGGGCCTGGGTAGCGGAAGCGCCGATGCACTTGCCCGATGGGGTAGCGCTCGAGGTGACGGTGAGTATCGGGCTGGCGGCACTGGATCCGGCCGATGCCGAAGGCGCGCATGCCTTGAGCCGGGCTGATCAGGCGCTGTACGCAGCCAAGCGGGCTGGCCGTAACCGGGTGCTGACGGCGCCGTTATAAGGCGGATCGGCCGGGAGAGTTAGTCCCGGCCGCTTCCGGTTGAAACGGGGTGCTGCTCAGTGAGACGGTGCGATTAAACGGCTTGATCGAGTGCCAGATGCTGGCGACGCTGGCGACGATTGCGCATGAAGTAGTAGATGGCGACCACTATCATCAGTGGCAACAGCAGTGGTGCCACGGCGGTGATGCAGACCAAGGCCAGCAAGGCCATGCCACCGACCAGCAACACGCCCAGACCGGCGAACAGTACGCCGAGGAACACGGCGACGCCGACACAGACCACGGCCGCAATGGCCATGCCACCACTGGCAAACAGCACGCCCAGTACAGCGCCCATCGGGCCGTCAATCTGGTCGCCATCGATGTTGACGTTGATGCCGTCACCGATCAGGACCTGCCATACGGAAATGGCCAGGAAAGTGCAGAGGGTGGCGATAAACAGGTATTTGGCAGTGCGTTTCATGATGGACCCCTATGGTTGCGTATGTGCTCAGTGTTGTTCTTGTTTGCCGTCTGGCATGGTTGAACTGTACGCGGCAGGCCGCCGTGTCGCGAGCGATGTGCGACAAACTGGCGATTTGACGGGATGAACTGCAGCCAGGCGGTGGCGCCTTGCATTAGGTCGTTGCCGGCCTATACTGAAATTTCGGTTTCAATGTGGAGGACAGCATCATGGTTGCAGTCGAGCGCGTGCGGGCGGTCTGGCGGTGCATGCGGCACCTGTCTGGTGGCGGGCCGAAAAGTCCGCCGTCGGCGCCACCAGCGATCCCGCCGATCATCATTACCCCGTACACCTACCGGACGCCGCAGCCAGCCATCGACCCGCGCGTTACGCCCTTGCGGCCGCCACCGCAGCCGCCCAGACAGCCGTGTATTGCGCTGCACGGATAGCGGCAGGACGTGCCGTGCAAGGTCTGACAGGGGCGGAGCAGGGCAGGCCGCTGGCAAAAAAAACGGGGCCGGTGCGGTTTTCCTGTGGTGGAAAACCGCGCCGGCCCCGCTGTATGGGTAGCCCGGACTTGCCGGGCACATTCTACTATCAGTAGAAGCATTCCTCGTTGGCTGGACGGCGACGACGGCTGGCGAAGCCCACCAGACCCAGACCGGTCAGCAACATGGCATAGGTTTCCGGTTCCGGCACGGCGGCGATGTAGGCATGGTTATCCGTCTCGAAGGCATTGCTGGTCGACGAGAACGTCACGCGCGAAATGGTGGTGCCCGCAGTGGTGTTGAAGTTCATATAGAAACCATGCGACTGGTTACCGTCGGCCATCATCGATGCGGCGTTGGCCATGTCGGTGCCATTGATTTGCAGAACAGGCGTGCTACCGCTGAACAGCGTGACGACGTTGTAGTTATCCGGCGAACCCATGTAGAAACCGAAATAGCTCGCGCCAAAGCCACTGAAGCTGACGCTGGACGAGCCTGGCTGGTTGTCGCTAATACCAACCGAGAAGAAGCGCGTGGCATCGCCCGGCGGCGGTGCGGAGGTACCGGCATGACCACCGATAGGCATGACGGCGGCAGGATTGTCATATTGAGCGAAACTGCTGGTTGGCAGGCCGGCGTCGAAGGTGATGACGGTAGCAGCGGCGACTGCACCAGTCGGCAGATTGCCGCTGGTCGCGCTGTAGGTAATGCCAGCGTGGGCGCTCAGGGCGGCACCAGTCAGGGCCAGGGCCAGCAGAGTTTTAGACAAAGACATGATCGATTCCTTATGAAGTGGTCAGCCGGTTTTGCACCGACACAAACATTTATTTGCAACTGGAAACTTGTGATTCTAGATTGATAATAATAATATTCTCATGGCAATGTCTAGTGTTTTCTTTGCATACTTTTGGTGTTCATCGGCTGTACGCTTCGATTTTAATAGTTAAGTAATTGATTTTAATTAAGATTTTTTCCTGCCAGCAGGCTGAATAAATTTTACTTTATTATTCTTTTATAGCAATTTTTGTTGCGTTTACACCCTTATTGTTGCTTTATTTTTCACAATCGACTGATCGGTATCAAGGCGTAAAGACCATTGTTGATCCGGCTCCCAGCGCTTATCATCCTGATCCCCGCCATTACAGGAGTTCCCCCATGGATCAAGATTTCAACGCCGACGTCGACGACGACCAGCCCGTGCAGGAACCCCGTCTGTGGCAGGGCAATGGCTGGACCGCGCGGGTGATCAAGAATGACGACGATGACGGTTGGGCGGTGGCCATGATCAAGGATGGCGAACCGGAACCGGCGCTGGTGGGGCCGTGGACCATGGGGCGTGACAAGAAAAATCCCAAGCCGCTGGATCTGCCGGCCTTCCATACGCTGGTCAAAACGGCCAACGAAGTGCTGCGTCGCCATGAGCAGCAATTGCATGCGCAACTGCACAAGCAGGTGTATGTCAACGATGACGCGGGCCAGATCAAGGTCATGCTCGACATCGTGCCGGACGAGGATGACCCGTATGCGACCCTGACTGCCTGCGATGGCTTTGGCGAGCAGCTGGCGCAGGTGCGGGTAGCGCCGGATTTCAAACTCAGTGTGAGCAGCGCTGCCGCGTGGATCGCTGGCGGTTACCGGCGTCCCTGAGGACGTGCCGCGCCGCTGCGTGGTAAATCGTAGCGGCGCAGCGTGGCTGGCTATGGTCGGCAGCAGAGGGAACTGCTAGTATTTCCTATGCTTAATTTCCCCTGCTAATCGTCCGCCTCAGGAAAATCGATGGAAAGTCGCCTCGCCCGTCTTGAAACTGTGCAATCCATACTGCTGGAAATCGGCCAGAAGGCCAGCAGTTGCACTGATATCTCCGAATTTCTGCAAGCCGTGCACGCGGCACTGGGGCGTCTGATGTACGCCGCCAATTTCTTTGTCGCCTTGAGCGATGCCGATGGCGCCGTGAATCAGGTGCGTTTCGTGTATTTCGTCGATGAACTCGATGACCCGCCCGGGCGCGACGAACTGTTCGAACTGGTGGCCGGGGAATCGCCGACCGCTGCCGTGATCATCAACGACCGCAGTCTGGTGATGACGGCCGCCGAACATCACGCGCTACGTCAGGACAATGCCGGTTTCGGCATCGGTACGGTGGCCGAGCACTGGATGGGCTGCCCGCTGCATGACGTGAACCATGAGGTGCTGGGCGCCATGGTGATGCAGAGTTACGACAGTGCGCATACCTATAGCGAAGAAGATCAGGCGCTGTTTGCGCAGATCGCCAACCATCTGTCGAGCGCACTGCAAGGCTTGCGCAGTATGGACCGGCTGGAGCGTGCCGTGCAGGAGCGCACCGCGCTGCTGGCGCATGAAGTGGCGGAGCGGCGGCGCGCCGAAAACATCCAGCGCGCGCTGTATGAGCTGGCCAATCTGTCGGCGACCGCGACCGGTGGCAGTCGCCTGAATATGCGGCTGCACCAGATCATCAGTGAACTGGTACCGGCGCAGAACTTCCTGATGGCGCTGTATCACCCGGACACGCAGGAAATCAGCATTCCGTATTTTGTCGATGAAAAAGACCAGCAGCCGCCCGTCAACCGCTTTGATTTCGGGCTCGGCATGTCGTCCTATATTTTGCAGCGCAAGCAGGCGCAGATGCTCGACCGTGCAGGGCTGGCCGCGCTGATCGCCAGCGGTGAGCTGCAACAGCCGCTGGGCAGTCTCGAAATTGCCAGCTGGATGGGCGCACCCATGCTGCTTGGCGATGTCGCCTATGGCGTGATTATCGTGCAGAGCTACGATGACCATGTGCTGTACACCCAGTCCGATCTCGACATCCTCGCTTTCATGGCCAGCCATGTGGCGGTGGCGATTGCGCGCATGCGCGCCGACCGCGAAATCCGTCATGCCAAGGAGGCACTGGAGGAGCAGAATGCGGCGCTGGAAGCGGCACTGGAATCGCTCAAAGAAGCGCAGGGTGAGCTGGTGCGGCAGGAGAAACTGGCTTCGCTGGGACGGCTGGTGGCCGGTGTGGCGCATGAAATCAATACCCCGCTGGGGATCTGCGTGACCGCCACCAGCCATCTGGTGGAAGAGCTGCGCCTGACGCGCGAAGATCTGGCGCAAGGTACACTCGATGAAGACGGCCTGCAGCAATTTTTCGGCATCGTTGACCAGTCACTGCGCATCATGACCACCAATACCCAGCGTGCGGCAGCACTGGTGCGCAGCTTCAAGCAGGTGGCGGTGGATCAGTCGGCCGACGATATCCGTAGCTTCAATCTGCGCCGCTATCTTGACGAAGTGCTGCTGTCGCTGCAGCCCAAGCTGAAAGGCAAACCGGTGACGGTGGAAGTGGAGTGCCCGGAGCAGATCAATATGGCCAGCTTCCCCGGTGCGCTGTCACAGGTGGTGACGAATATGGTGGTCAACTCGCTGGTGCATGGCTTCGAGGCGGGCGAGGGCGGTACCATCCGCATCAACGTGACGGTTGACAACGATCTGGTCGAACTCAATTACAGTGACGACGGGGTGGGTATGGACAACGCGGCGCTGGCGCAGTTGTTCGATCCCTTCTACACCACCAAGCGTGGCACGGGCGGCAGCGGGCTGGGCGCGCACATTCTGTACAACCTGGTGACGGGCGCGCTGGGCGGCACCGTCAAGGTACTCAGTTCACCGGGACTGGGGCTGCATTACAAACTGCGCTTCCCCAAAATCCAGCGCAAGGTCAGCGCCTGACTGGGGCCGCGCCGCCTGAACAGTGCTGTTTAATCAGTGCGGCTTAATCAGGGAAGCGCTGATTGATGGCCAGCGCTTCGTCGATGTTCTGCACCAGCAGATCGACGTAGAGCGGATCGAGGTGCTGGCCCGCCACTTCGCGCAGATAGGCGGTGACTTTTTCGATCGGCCACGCTTCCTTGTAGCAGCGCTTGTGCATCAGTGCGTCGAACACGTCGGCCACCGCGACAATGCGCGCGTACTTGTGGATCTCTTCACCCTTCAAGCCTTGCGGATAGCCGCTGCCGTCGTATTTTTCGTGGTGCTGGTGGGCGATCACGGCAGCCGCCTTGAGGATGGGGCGCTGCGAGCCGGCCAGAATCGATAGGCCGACCGTCGGGTGCTGCTTCATGATTTCCCATTCGGCGGCATCGAGCTTGCCCGGTTTGAGCAGCACCGCGTCCGGCGTGGCGATCTTGCCGATGTCGTGCATCGGTGCGGCGTGTTGCAGGATCGCCGTTTCGTCGTCGCTCATGCCGCTGGCGCTGGCCAGCAGATGGCAGACCTGCGCCATGCGGCGCACGTGATTACCGGCTTCGTTGGAGCGCGATTCGACCACATCGCCAAGGCGCAGAATCAGCTCGGCCTGGGTATCAGTGATTTCCTGGGTCAGCAGAATATTATCGAAAGCGATGGCCACGCCGGAGCAGAAAATCTCCAGTAGCTTGGTATCGAGATCGGAGATTTCTTCCACCCCTTTCAGCACCAGCAGCGAATGCTTGCCGCTACTGTTGGGGAAGTAACCGATATAGGTGTCGCCTTCCAGCCGGGAAATCCGGTTGCTCTTGGCGTTATTGAGCTGGGCCAGTAGTTCGGGGCTGATCAGCGGACCATCGATATCGCCGATGCTGGCCAGAATTTCGTAATCGTTGGCGCCACTGATCGCGGTGGCACCGCGCAGGCGCAGCAGCATGCTCTGTTCGAGGCGCAGCAGTGCGACCACCTGTTGCAGCAGACCGCTGGCGAAATCCTGCAGATTGCGTTGCTGGAAAATATGCGCGGAGGCCGCGATCACCCGTTCCAGCCCTTCGCGATAATGCAGTTGCTGCTGGCGCGCTTCCTCGACCTTCATGATGTCGCGGTAGGCGCGCAGCGCAGCGAAGGTGGTGGTGAACAGCTTAGTGCGATCGAGCTCGGTCTTTTCCTTGTAATCGTTAATATCGTAATTGACGATTACGCGCTCTTCCGGTGCCTGACCGGGCTGGCC
>JAIELO010000025.1 GCA_019752915.1 Burkholderiaceae bacterium | reverse complement strand
AGCAATCCGATCAGCCAGACCGACGGACTGAAA
Source organism: Burkholderiaceae bacterium (assembly GCA_019752915.1). Classification (GTDB taxonomy): domain Bacteria; phylum Pseudomonadota; class Gammaproteobacteria; order Burkholderiales; family Burkholderiaceae_D; genus Rugamonas. The sequence goes on along the minus strand of JAIELO010000025.1, from coordinate 15,993 downwards.
CTCCAGGCGAATTTGAACTGGTAGGTCGCCAGCGCCCAGCCCATCGCTGCGGCCGCAGTGGCCGCCAGCACCCCGGCCAGCGCGCCCACCAGCGAAAACTCGATCAGTTGCGCCTGCGCCAGCTGCTGGCGGGTCGCCCCGAGTGCGCGCAGCAAGGCCGCTTCGCGGGTGCGCTCATCCTGTGAACCCATCAGCGCCGCATACAGCACCAGCAAGCCGGAAGCGAGCGTGAAGATGAACAGGAATTCCACTGCCGTCACTACCTGATCGAGCACCTGCTGTACTTGCTGCAGCAACGCCCCCACATCGACGATGGTCAGATTCGGATAGTCGCGCGTCAGGCCGTTCATCAGCGCACTTTGCTGGGGTGGCAGGTGGAAGGCGGTAATCCAGCTTTGCGAGACGTCCGTCACGGCGGCAGGATTGAGAATGACGAAGAAGTTGACCCGCATCGAGCCCCACTCCAGCTTGCGCAAACTGGTAATGGTCGCTTCCACCGGCGCCCCGGCAATATCAAAGCGCAGCTTGTCGCCGAGCTGCCACTTCAAGGTCTTGGCGATGCCCTCTTCTACCGACGCTTCCGGCCCGGAAGAAGGCTGGGCAAACCACTGACCCGCCGTGATCCGGTTCTCGGCCTGCATCTGCGCCATGGTCGACAGATTGAACTCGCGCTCGGCCAGACTACGTGCCCGTTCTTCCGTGTAGGTGTCGGACGTCACAGTCACGCCATTCACCGCCGTCAGGCGGCCACGGATCATCGGATACTGCGGGGCATACTTCACCCCGGCCGCCTGCAGACGCCGCGCAATATCGGCCGCCTGTTCCGGCTGGATGTTGATGATGAAGCGGTTCGGCGCATCTGCCGGTGTAGCATTGCGCCATGCCGTCATCAGATCGCCGCGCACCACCGACAGCACCAGCAGCGCCATCAGGCCCAGTGCCAGTGCCACGATCTGTACCAGCGTCGCACTGGGGCGGCGCTGCAGCGAAGTAATCGCAAAGCGCCAGCTTTGATGATTAATCAGACCGCGCAGCGGTTGCAACGCAGCTAGCGCCGCCCAGCCCACCAGCGCAAACAGCCCGAAGGCCGCCGCAAAGCCCAGTGCCGTGTACAGCGCCAGCCAGACGTCGCTGGCCTGCCAGAGCAGCAAGGCGCAGAAGCCGCCCAGCCCCAGCCCGTAAGTGGCCAGCGCTGCCACTTGCGGCGCATCCTGTTCGCGCCGGATCACGCGGTTATGCGGCACCTTACGCAACTGCAGAATCGGCGGCAGTGCAAACGCAGCCAGCAACAGCATGCCGCTGGCCAGCCCCTGCAGCGCCGGATAGATACTCGCTGCCGGCAAGCTGGTACCGACCAGCTTGCCTAGCACTTCCAGCAGAATATAGTGTGCGCCATAGCCGATCATGACACCGGCCGCACTACCGGCCAGCCCGACCAGCAGAAACTCCAGCAGATATAGCTGCGTCACCTGACGCTGGGTCAACCCCAGACAGCGCAGCATCGCCACCGCATCCAGATGGCGCTGCATGAAGCGGCGTGCCGCCATGGCCACTGCCAGCGCTGCCAGCAAGGCCGACAGCAGTCCTACCAGTGCCAGAAACCGGTCGGCCCGTTCCAGCGTGGCGCGCATTTCACCGCGGCCGTTTTCCAGCGATTCGATCCGCACACCCTTGATGTTCTGCGAGCTAATCTGTGCCTGCACCCAGTCTGCGAACTGCTTTGCTGCGCCACTGCTGCGCCCGCCGTCCGGCTCGGCCACTAGCAAGCGATAGCTGACCCGCGAACCGGGCTGGATCAGATTCGTAGCGGGCAGATCGGCCAGCGCCAGCATCACGCGCGGCGCGAAGGCGAGGAAATTCGCGCCCCGGTCCGGCTCGGCCGCAATCAGTTGCGCGATCGTGAAACGCTGGTCACCGAGCTGGATCTGTGCTCCCACCCGGGTATTCAGGCTACCCAGCAAGGCAGCATCGAGCCACACCGTACCCGGTGCCGGTGCCGCTTGCGCAGCCTGACCCAGACCCTGTTCTGCCTGCAGCATGTCGGTCGTCACGCGCACTTTGCCGCGCAGCGGATAGGCCGGCGTGACCGCCTTCAGCGCTGCCAGCACGGCGTTCGACTGTTCGCCCTCGCCGGCCTGTGCCATGCTGGGGAAGCTGACCGTCTCGGCCACCAGCAAGCCTTGCCGCAAGGCCTCGGCGCGCCACGCGGGATTGAGCGGCAAGTCGCCGTTCACCACCACATCGGCGCCTAGCAACTGACGCGCGTCCCGTTCCAGACCGCCACGCAGGCGGTCGATGAAGAAACCGGTGGCCGACAACGCCGCCACCGCCACCGTCAGGGCAATCAGCAGAAAACGCAACTGGCCGGCACGCCAGTCGCGCGCCGTCATTTTCAGGGCGAGTGCGAGGATCATGGCTTACAGGGCAGCGAAATAGGCATCGACTTCGGCAAGGAAGGCCTGCTTCTGCGCAGCGGGCAGGAAGGCGGCCTCGAAACTATTGCGGGCCAGTCGCTGGGCATGATGCAGCCCCAGCGGTAACGCCTCGAAAGCCGCTTCGAAATTGGCATTCATATAGCCACCGAAATAGGCCGGGTCATCCGAATTCACGGTCGCCATGATGCCGGCGTCCAGTAATGCCAGCAGATTATGCTGGGCCATATCGTCAAACACGCACAGCTTGACGTTCGACAAGGGGCATACCGTCAGCGCGATTTTCTGTTGCGCCAGCCGCTGCACCAGCGCGGCGTCTTCGGTACAGCGCACGCCATGATCGATGCGTTCCACCTGCAAGGTATCGAGCGCCGTACTGATATACGCCGGCGGCCCTTCTTCACCGGCATGGGCGACCAGATGAAAACCCAGTTCCTTGCAGCGGGCAAACACGCGGGCGAATTTTTCCGGCGGATTACCGCGCTCCGACGAATCGAGCCCGATGCCGATGAATTTGTCGCGGTGCGGCAGCGCCGCTTCCAGCGTGGCAAATGCGTCCTCTTCCGACAAATGGCGCAGGAAACTCAGAATCAAGGTCGCCGATATCGGGCTATCCTGACAGGCACGGTAGATACCGTCGATCACCACCTGCATCGGCACGCCGCGCGCCGTGTGGGTTTGCGGATCGAAAAAGATTTCTGCGTGGCGCACCTGATCGGCTGCCGCGCGTTGCAGATAGGCCGCCGTCATGTCATAGAAATCCTGCTCGGTGAGCAGCACGCTGGCGCCGGCATAATAAATATCGAGAAACGATTGCAGATCGGTGAAAGCATACGCGGCGCGCAAGGCTTCCACGCTGGGATAGTCGAGCGCCACCTGATTGCGCTGCGCCAGCGCAAAAATCAACTCCGGTTCCAGTGATCCCTCGATGTGGATATGCAGTTCGGCTTTCGGCATCTGCTGCACGATCGTGCGCAATGGTGGGGTCAACATGGTCGGTGCTCCTGTCACGGAATAAGAATGGTCACATCTTAGCGCAAGCTGCCGCAGTGCGTCAGAAGCGCCCCGCTGACCCAGCGCTATGCTCCGTTTGCGCTACGATCAGCAAGCAGCGCGCAAGCGTGCTACTGTGGCAGAAAGTGCCGCGCTGATTGGCTGAAAAATGAGGCCGCTGCAAAGGCCGCTGCAGAGGCCTCTGCACAGCACGACAATTATTTTGACTTCCGTATCCAATAGCGCAATAATCAATTTCACAAACGTAAGAAGCATTACGCACCACACATATAAGCCGTCCGGCAATAAAGCCAGCTCAACGATACGGGCAATCCGCATCACACAGAGAAGCTGGCCAGAAGAAAAATAAGATCAGAATGGGTAGGCTACGTTCAGGGCCCGTGCCACATCGATGGCACGCTGTAACCAGTCGGTTAACCTTTGAAAAAGGACATACGATGACCATTTTTGACAACTACGCCGCGCGTTACGAACGCACCCGGGAAGAAGAGATGTCGATGAAGGAATATCTCGATCTCTGCAAAAAGGACAAGCTGACCTATGCCAGCGCGCCGGAGCGCATGCTGGCGGCCATCGGCGAACCGACGCTGGTCGACACGCGTAACGACACCCGGCTGTCGCGCATTTTCGCCAACAAAGTCATCAAGATCTACCCGGCCTTCCGCGAGTTCTACGGCACCGAGGAAGTCATCGAGCAGGTAGTGTCCTACTTCCGTCATGCCGCGCAGGGACTGGAAGAGCGCAAGCAGATCCTTTATCTGCTGGGGCCGGTTGGCGGGGGCAAATCGTCGATTGCGGAAAAGCTCAAAGCGCTGATGGAGCACGTGCCCTTCTATTGCCTGAAAGGCTCGCCCGTCAACGAGTCACCGCTGGGCCTGTTCAACGAAGAAGAGGATGGCACGCTGCTGGAAGAAGATTACGGCATCCCGCGCCGCTATCTGCGCACCATCCCCAGTCCGTGGGCGGTCAAGCGCCTGCATGAATTCAATGGCGACATCAACCAGTTCCGCGTGGTGCGGCGCTATCCCTCGGTCTTGAAACAGGTAGCGATCTCGAAAACCGAACCGGGCGATGAAAACAATCAGGATATTTCTTCGCTGGTAGGCAAGGTTGATATCCGCAAACTGGAAGACTATTCGCAGGATGATCCCGATGCCTACAGCTATTCGGGCGGGCTGTGTCTGGCCAATCAGGGCCTGATGGAATTCGTGGAAATGTTCAAGGCACCGATCAAGGTGCTGCATCCACTGCTGACGGCCACCCAGGAAGGCAATTACAAAGGCACCGAAGGCTTCGGCGCGATCCCGTTCGAAGGCATTATTCTGGCCCACTCCAATGAATCGGAATGGAAAACCTTCAAGAATAACCGCAATAACGAAGCTTTCCTGGACCGCATCTACATCGTCAAAGTGCCGTACTGCCTGCGCGTTACCGATGAAATCAAGATCTACGACAAGCTGATCGCCCACTCCTCGCTGGCGCAGGCTCCGTGCGCGCCGGGCACGCTCAGGATGATGGCCCAGTTTGCCATTCTGTCGCGCCTGAAAGATCCGGAAAACTCGAGCATCTTCAGCAAAATGCTGGTCTACGATGGTGAAAACCTCAAGGATACCGATCCCAAGGCCAAGTCCATGCACGAGTACGTGGACTATGCCGGCGTGGACGAAGGCATGAATGGGCTTTCGACCCGCTTCGCCTTCAAGATCCTGTCAAAAGTCTTTAACTTCGATAATTCCGAAGTGGCGGCCAATCCCGTGCACCTGCTGTACGTGCTGGAACAGCAGGTCGAACGCGAACAGTTCCCGCCTGAAACGGAACAGCGCTACTTCTCGTATATCAAGGAACATCTGGCGCAGCGCTATGTCGAATTCATCGGCAAGGAAATCCAGACCGCGTATCTGGAAAGCTATTCCGAATACGGCCAGAATATTTTCGACCGCTACGTGACGTTTGCCGACTTCTGGATACAGGATCAGGAATACCGCGATCCCGATACGGGCGAGAGTTTCGACCGCGAATCGCTGAACAGCGAGCTGGAAAAAATCGAAAAACCGGCGGGCATTTCCAATCCCAAGGATTTCCGCAACGAGATCGTCAACTTCGGCCTGCGCGCGCGGGCTAACAATGGCGGCAAGAATCCGGCCTGGACCAGCTACGAGAAATTCCGCAGCGTGATCGAGAAGAAGATGTTCTCGAACACCGAAGAATTGTTGCCGGTGATTTCGTTCAATGCCAAGGCCAGCGCTGAAGACGCCAACAAACATGCGGACTTCGTGGCGCGCATGGTGGAAAAAGGTTATACGGCAAAGCAGGTGCGGCTGTTATGCGAGTGGTATCTGCGGGTGCGCAAATCGTCATAGTTCCGGCGCGCGCGGGTAGCCGTGCCAGTGACCAGACCGGCCGCAGGGCATCGCGGCAAACACAGCAGTAGCACGGCGGCTGCCCGCCAGCACCGGCTGGCAGCCGCCACTTCGTAGCAGGAGGCCATTTGACTTACCTCATCGACCGGCGTTTGCAGGGCAAGAACAAGTCTGCGGTCAATCGCGAGCGCTTCCTGCGGCGCTACAAGGCCCAGATCAAGGACGCGGTGGGGCGTGCCATCAAGGGACGCTCCATCACGGACGTGGAAAATGGCGAGAAAGTCTCGATCCCCGTCAAGGATGTGGGCGAGCCCGCGTTTGGTCACGCCCATGGCGGCGTGTGGGAAACCGTCAATCCCGGCAACGAGGAATACCAGAAAGGCGATCTGATCAACCGGCCGCGGGGAGGTGGCGGTCCCGGCGGTGGCAAAGCCGGCAATAGCGACCAGACCTCCGAAGATGATTTCATCTTCGAACTGTCGCGCGAAGAATTCATGAACTACTTCTTCGAAGATCTGGAATTGCCACACATGGTAAAAACCCAGCTCAGCAGCAGTACCGAATTCAAAAACCAGCGCGCCGGTTACAACATGTCCGGCACGCCCTCGAATATCCACGTGCTGCGTTCGCTACGGGGCGCGCTGGGACGACGGATTGCTGTGGGCGGGCCGAGCCGCAAACATTTGCAGGAGGCCGAAGCGCAACTGGCCAGTCTGCTCAAGCAAGGCGTCAGCCCGGACGCGCCGCAGGTCCTGGAACTGAAAAAGCTGATCCACCATCTGCACACCCGGCTGCTGGCGATCCCCTTTATTGATCCGTTTGACCTGCGCTATAGCAACCGCATCAAAGTACCCAAGCCCATGACGCAGGCCGTGATGTTCTGCCTGATGGATGTCTCCGGCTCCATGGATGAAACCCGCAAGGACACCGCCAAACGCTTCTTTATTCTGCTCTACCTGTTCCTCAAACGCGTCTACGACAAGATTGACGTGGTATTCATCCGCCATCACACGGCTGCGGCCGAAGTCGATGAAAACGAATTTTTCCATTCGCGCGAATCGGGCGGCACGGTAGTGTCGTCCGCGCTGCACCTGCTCAACCAGATCATTGACGAACGCTACGGCGGCGGCGCATGGAACAGTTATGTGGCGCAAGCTTCGGATGGCGACAACTGGGACAACGATTCCATGCTGTGCCGCCAGCTCCTCATTAATACCATCATGCCCAAGGTGCAGTACTACACCTATGTAGAAATTACCGACGGGCCGCCGCAGAACCTGTGGGAACAGTATGCCCAGGTGCCCGATCACCACCCGCATTTCGCCATGCAGAAAATCGTCACGCCGGCCGACATTTATCCGGTGTTCCGCGAACTCTTCAAGAAGCAGCCGAAATCATGAACGCTCCCACCACTCCGCGGCGTCACCCCAACGCCCTGCCCGAGCAGTCCGAATGGACGTTTGAGCTGATCGAGCAGATTCATCAGGAAATCCGCCGCGTCGCCACCGATTTCGGGCTGGATACCTATACCAACCAGCTGGAAATCATCACGGCCGAGCAGATGATGGATGCCTACACCTCGGTGGGCCTGCCCGTTTCTTACAATCACTGGTCGTTCGGCAAGCACTTTCTGGCCACGGAAAAGAGTTACAAACGCGGCCAGATGGGGCTAGCATATGAAATTGTCATCAACTCCAACCCCTGCATCGCCTATTTAATGGAGGAAAACAGCCTGACCATGCAGGCGCTGGTGATTGCCCATGCCGCCTACGGCCACAATTCCTTCTTTAAAGGCAATTACCTGTTCCGCACCTGGACCGATGCGGACGCCATCGTCGATTACATGGTGTTTGCCAAGAACTATATCGCCGAGTGCGAACAGCGCCACGGCATCGACGCGGTCGAACTGCTGCTCGACTCCTGCCACGCCATCCAGCATTACGGGGTAGACCGCTATAAACGTCCCGCCAAACTATCGCTGGCGCAGGAACGGGCGCGCCTCAAGGAACGCGAAGCCTATATGCAGTCACAGGTGAATGCCCTGTGGCGCACCGTGCCGCGCCGCGAAGAAGAGGAGATCAGCCAGGCCGCACCGCGTTTCCCGCCCGAGCCGGAAGAGAACCTGCTCTACTTTATCGAGAAATATGCACCATTACTGGAACCCTGGCAGCGCGAAATGGTGCGCATTGTGCGCAAAATCTCCCAGTACTTCTACCCGCAGCGGCAAACCCAGGTCATGAACGAGGGCTGGGCCACCTTCTGGCACTACACCATTCTCAACCAGTTGTACGATGAGGGAGTGGTGGGCGATGGCTTCATGATGGAGTTTCTCAAGAGTCATACCAACGTGGTCTACCAGCCGCCCGTCAGCAGCCCCCACTACACGGGCATCAATCCGTATGCGCTCGGCTTCGCCATGATGAGCGACATCCGCCGCATCTGCGAGCAACCGACAGCCGAAGACCGGCTCTGGTTCCCCGACATTGCCGGCAGCGACTGGCGCAAGACGCTGGACTTTGCCATGCGCAACTTCAAGGACGAGAGCTTTATCGCCCAATACCTGTCGCCCCGCCTGATCCGGGAATTTCATTTCTTTGCGGTACTGGACGACGATCAAAACGAAAAACTGGCAATTTCTGCTATCCACGACGAATCCGGCTACCGCTATGTGCGCCAGCAGCTGGCCGAGCAATACAACCTCGGCAACCGCGAACCGAATATCCAGGTCTGGTCCGTCAATACCAGGGATGATCGCGCCCTGACGCTGCGCCATACCCAGTTCCAGCGCCGCCCGCTCAACCAGCAGGCCGCCGAAGTGCTGAAACACGTGGCGCGCCTGTGGGGCTTTGATGTGCATCTGGACACCGTCAACGCGCAGGGCGAGGTGGTCAGTACGCTGGAGGTGAAACGCGAAAAAAGGGCGCGTGGCGCTTGAAATCCTAAAATATCCAGTAATGTAATTTCAGGCACAAGTCTTGCAAGGGATAAGCCGAGGCGAAATCCCTGCGTGCGTAGCGAAAACATGCTGCACCGCAAAAGTCAACCACTTTTTACGTAGAATCACTGAGATCCCCACGCAAGGATTTCGCAGCAGAAAGATTTACAGCCGAATTATCACTTGAGCGTAGTAAATTTACAGATATAAAATTCCGTTTTTAGCCTTAAGGGAAAACTAAGTAATGTCGTGGTGCATCGCGTGCAGAAAATGCACCGGAGTGACTTGCACCATGCTTCAGCGTGGTGCAATGAGAGCGCTAACAACGAGGAAAACCCTATGAAATTAAAGCGATTTAAAGGGATGAAAATTCTATGTAAAATCAAGAATTCGTATGTATAATTCGCCGACGTCCCGGATGCGACTGTTGTTTTGTGTCGCCATTTTGGGGTTTAGTAGCAACAAAAAGAGTTGGTATTGGAGAAAGCAGGCATGAATTTCACGCACAACGAGAAAAGCACCGGGAAGAACTTTACGGGCATTACCATTGTCGTTTTGTTGCACGTCCTGGTCGCTTACGGCATCGTGACTGGCTTGGGCAAACGTCTGGTAAGCAAAATGATCGCACCAGTGGAGACCAAGATCATTGAGGAAGTAAAACCTCCTCCACCGAAGGAACTCCCTCCGCCACCACCTCCGCCGGAAATGAAAGCGCCACCACCGCCTTTCATCCCGCCAGTTGAGGTGAATGTGCAGCAGCCGCCGCCGGCACAAAGCGTTATTAGTAACGCGACGAACGTCAAGCCAGCGACGACTGACATCCAGAGACAGCCTCCGGCTCCGCCGGCTGCGACTCCTGGCCCAGCCAAATCGGTGCGCACGCCAGCAGTCGCTGACATGAGCACCTGCGCCAAGCCTGAATACCCGAAGAGCTCGCTGCGTAACGAAGAGACCGGTGTCACCACCGTTTCGTTCCTGATCGGTGTAGATGGCGCGGTGATGGAATCCAAAGTCACGAAGTCTTCCGGCTTCCGCGACTTGGACAAAGCAGCGCAAAACGCCTTGGGCAAATGCCGATTCAAGCCGGCCACGGTTGATGGCAAGCCTGAACAGCAATGGCAACCAGTGCAGTATGTCTGGTCGCTGGATTAAACCGAGACCGTATCTTCAGTCTCACTTGTGATTTCGTTGTCAAATAGTTCAGCGATCTTATTATTATCAATTTGGAGGAAGCATGTTTAAGAATACCCGTTTGTCCGCTGTACTGGCCGCAGTGCTGTTTTCCGTGACCGCAGCCACCGCCCTGGTAAGCGCACCAGCTTTCGCTGAAGATGCGCCAGCCTCGGCAGCCGCTTCGGCACCAGCAGCCGCTCCAGCGGATGCGGCAGCCCCAGCAGCAGAAGCACCAGCTGCTAAAGGCGCACATGAAGAAGTGGACAATCCTTACGGCTTCGCAGCTGTATGGGAAGCAGGTTTCGTTTCGCGTGGCACCCTGATCATTCTGTCGCTGATGTCGATGGGTTCGTGGTACATCATCGTGACCAAACTGATCGACCAGATGAAAATCTTCAAACAGTCGAAAGAAACCTCGGCTAAGTTCTGGAAAGCATCGTCGATCGCTGCTGGTTCGGCTACCCTGACCGATGGCTCGCCATTCCGTTTCATCGCTGAAACCGGCACCAAAGCTACCCAGCACCACGACGGCGCCCTGCTGGAACAAATCGACCTGTCGACCTGGGTGACGATGTCGATCCAGCGCGCTGTTGATAAAGTTCAATCGCGTCTGCAAGACGGCCTGTCGTTCCTGGCAACCGTTGGTTCGACCGCACCGTTCATCGGTCTGTTCGGTACCGTTTGGGGTATTTACAATGCACTGATCGCTATCGGCATGTCGGGTAACGCATCGATCGACAAAGTTGCAGGTCCAGTGGGTGAAGCGCTGATCATGACCGCTTTCGGTCTGTTCGTGGCAGTTCCAGCCGTTCTGGGTTACAACTGGCTGGTACGTCGTAACAAATCGGCAATGGAAGATGTACGTTCGTTCTCGGCTGACGTGCACTCCGTACTGGTTTCGGGCGCTATGTCCACCAGCGAAGCTGGCCGTGCTGCCGGCGCTAAAAAGATTGGATAATTAATCATGTCGATGTCCGTAGGCTCCGATAGCGGAGACGAAGATCAAGTCATGTCAGAAATCAACACGACGCCCCTGGTGGACATCATGTTGGTTCTGCTGATTATCTTCCTGATCACGAGCCCGGTTGTTCTGAAGCTGATCAAGATCCAGCTGCCAGAAGAAACCAACCAGGTTATTCAGACCAAGCCGGAAGATGTCAACATCGTTGTAAGCAAAGATGGCGACATCTACTGGAATCAGAAGAAAATGCGCGACGCGAATGAGTTGTTCGATTTTCTGAAGGTGGAAGCAGTTAAGTTGCCTCAGCCAGAAGTACATGTTCGTGGCGACCAAGAAACACGCTACGAAGCAATCGGCAAGGTTATTTACACTACCCAGCGCGCTGGTATTCAGAAGGTCGGCTTCATCACCGAACCGCCTGATAAGGGTTAATCCCGAATAGTGCACCGCAGACCGGTTCGCCGGTCTGCCCTTCTAAAAAGGAAACACCATGAGTATGAATGTCGGCTCCCCCGCCAGCGCAGGCGCGGATCCGGAACCAATGATGGAAATGAATATGACGCCCCTCATCGACGTGATGCTGGTGCTGATTATCATGATGATCATTACGATTCCTAAAGCCAACCACTCGGTCAACTTGAACATGCCGGTCGGCACTCCGCCTCCGCCAGTCAAAGAGCCAGTGGTCATCACGATTGACGTCGACTTCGACGGTACGGTTCTGTGGGACAACGTGGTCATTCCTGACCGCAGCTCCCTGGAAGCGAAACTGACCGATGTCGCAGCGCAAGCTGATCAGCCGGAAGTGCATCTGCGTCCGAACAAGCTGGTATCGTACAAAGTCGTGGCAGGCGTAATGGCTGCGGCTCAACGCTTGGGCGTGACCAAAATTGGTCTGGTCGGTAACGAACAGTTCCAATAAACAGTTATATGTTCAACAATAGGCAGGACCATTCCTGCCTATTTCGCATTTTGATGAAAGAATATCCATGACCAAGTTTCGTCTCGCTCATCTCGGCCTGGTAATGGCCGCTATTGGTTTCACTGCAGCAGCTCCTCTGGCCGGCTTTTCCTCGGTTGCTTACGCTGCCGAAGCAGTGCGCGCCGAAATCGGCAAACCGCTGCAAGAAGCACAGAAACTGGCCGCGGCTGGCAAAAACAAGGAAGCGCTGGCCAAACTGAAAGAAACCGACGCTGTCGGTGGCAAGACCCCGAATGAAACCTATATGATCGAGCGCACCCGCGCTTCGGCCGCAGCTGCCGCTGGCGATAACGACGCCGCCGCCAAGGCCTTCGAAACGGTCATCAACTCCGGCAAGCTGTCCCCTGCCGAAGCGCCGAAATTCACCCAGGCTCTGGCTGGTATCTACTACCGCGCCAAAGACTATCCAAAAGCCATCACCTGGATCCAGCGCGCGCTGAAAGACAATCCAAGCGACGGACAGATGCATGAGCTGCTGATCCAGACCTACTACATCAGCGGCAAATACGCTGAAGCAGCCAAGGAACTGCAAGGCGCCAAAGGTGCCTCGGAAGCGTCGCTGCAAATGCTGGCCAACATCCAGCTGAAGCAGAACGACAAGGAAGGCTACGTCCAGACCCTGGAAAAACTGGCTGGCGCCTATCCGAAAACCAGCTACTGGGCTGACCTGCTGAACCGCGTTTCCGGCAAGCCGGGCTTCGCCTCGTCGCTGTCGCTGGACGTGCTGCGTCTGCGTCTGGCCAATGGTCTGCTGAGCAAGCCTAGCGAATACATGGAAATGTCCCAGCTGGCTCTGCAAGTGGGCAACCCTGCCGAAGCGGCCAAGATCATTGATCAGGGCTACAAAAAAGGCGCACTGGGCACCGGTTCCGATGCCGCCCGTCACCAGCGTCTGAAAGATCTGGCTGTCAAAACCCAGACCGAGTTCGATGCCAAGCTGGCCGCTACCGAAGCGGAAGCCGTCAAGAACAAGGATGCTGACGCACTGGCCAACCTGGGCTTCGCGCTGGTTACCGCTGGCAAAGCCGACAAAGGTCTGCCACTGATGGAACAGGCTGTGAAACTGGATTCGGCCCGTAATCCGGAAGCTGTCAAACTGCACCTCGGCATCGCCCAGTCGATCGCTGGCAAGAAAGCTGCAGCCCTGAGCACCCTGAAATCGGTCAAAGGCAAAGACGGCGCTGCCGATCTGGCCCGTTACTGGACCCTGAACCTGAACCGTTCGTAATTTTCGACGGTTGTAGCGTTCCCAGCGCCGCCGGCCCCGTGCCGGCGGCGTTTTTTTTGCCCGCAAAGCGAGGCTGGCCAGGCGCAAAATCGCCGCCACAGCCCCCTGACAAGGGGCGCACTTGCCAGCTTAGCTGCCACTTAGCTGCCACTTAGCTGCCACTTAGCTGCCAGCTAACCCGCCAGTTAATTGCCAGTTAACTGTCAGCCAGAGCCAACAAACCGTATAATCTCCCCTTTAGCGACAGTTTCCACCCAAATCCCATGAAGGTATTTCGAGGTCTCCCCAATGCGGCGGCGCGTGCGCCCTGCGCTCTGACGATCGGCAATTTTGACGGTGTCCATCTGGGCCATCAGGCATTGCTTGGTCGCGTGCGGGCGGCAGCCAGCACGCTGGGACTGGAAGCGGCCGTGATGACCTTCGAACCCCATCCGCGCGAATTCTTTGCCCGCAAAGCCGGCGACCTGAGCAAGGCACCACCGCGCATCGCCAATCTGCGCGACAAACTGCAATCGCTATCCGATAACGGCATCGACCGCGTCATCGTCGAGCATTTCTCCGCGCCGTTTGCCGCCCTCACGCCCCAGCAATTTACCGAACAGGTGCTGGTCGAGGGTCTGCACGTAAAATGGCTGATGGTGGGCGACGATTTCTGCTATGGCGCGCGGCGCGCCGGCAATGTGGCCATGCTGATGGAAGCCGGTCAGCGCTACGGCTTTGAAGTGCAAACGCTGGACACGGTGACGCAGGGCGATCTGCGGGTCTCCTCGTCGGCCGTGCGCGCCGCGCTGGCCGTGGGCAATTTCCAGCAGGCCGAAGCCCTGCTGGGCCATCCTTATGCCATCTCCGGCCATGTCATCCATGGTCAGAAACTGGGCCGCACACTGGGTTTCCCGACCCTCAATCTACGCGTGCCGCATCGCCCTGCCCTGACCGGTATCTTCATCGTGCAGGTGCACGGACTGGGTGAGGTCGCGCGGCCGGCCGTAGCCAGTCTGGGCGTACGCCCGACGGTGGACGACAGTGGCCGGGTACTGCTGGAAGTGCACCTGTTCGATTTCCAGGGCGACTGCTACGGCAAACAGGTGCGGGTGGAATTCCTGTACAAGATCCGCGACGAAGAAAAATACACCGATCTGGCCACCCTGACCGCCGCCATCGACCACGATGCGGCCGTCGCCAGAGCCTATTTCGCCGAACGCATACCGCCGCGCGACGGCGCCGTTACCGCCACCGACCGAATTTGAGCGCGCGATCAGCTACGCGCGCCGGCTACCCAGAACATCCGAATCAAATCACTGAATAGATCACCATGTCCGATAATAAATCTGCGAAAAAACCTGAAAGCAAATACCCGGTCAATATGACCGAAACCCCGTTCCCGATGCGCGGCGATATGGCCAAGCGCGAACCGGGCTGGGTTCAGCAATGGCAGGAAAAGAAAATCTACGAACGGGTGCGCAAAGCTGCGGCCGGTCGTCCGAAATTCATCCTGCACGATGGTCCACCGTACGCCAACGGTGACATCCACATCGGTCACGCCGTCAACAAGATCCTGAAAGACATGGTGGTCAAGGCGCGCGGCTTCGAAGGCTACGACGCACCGTATGTACCGGGCTGGGATTGCCACGGTATGCCGATCGAAATCCAGATCGAAAAGCAGTTCGGCAAAAACCTGCCGACCGCCGAAGTCCTGAGCAAGGCACGCGCCTATGCCAAGGAACAGGTTGAGCGTCAGCGCAAGGACTTCATCCGTCTGGGCGTGCTGGGCGAGTGGGACAACCCTTACCTGACCATGAACTACTCGAACGAAGCGGACGAACTGCGCGCGCTCGGCAAGCTGCTGGAAAAGGGCTATGTCTACCGTGGTCTGAAGCCGGTCAACTGGTGCTTCGATTGCGGCTCGGCGCTGGCCGAAGCGGAAGTGGAATACCAGGACAAGCGCGATCCGGCGATCGACGTTGGCTTCAAGTTCGCCGAATTCGACAAGCTGGCAACGGCTTTCAATCTGCCGCAACTGCCGACTCAAAACGGCTTCATCGTGATCTGGACCACCACCCCGTGGACCATCCCGTCGAATCAGGCACTCAACGTCAACGCCGAAGTACTCTACTCGCTGGTGCAGACCGAGCGTGATGGCCAGCCATTGCTGCTGATTCTGGCGCAGGATCTGGTGGAGAGCTGCCTGGCACGCTACAAACTGGAAGGCACTACCATCGCCACCTGCCACGGCGCAGCGCTGGCCGGCATCAGCTTCCGTCACCCGCTGCACGCCTCGGACGCCTTCTTCGACCGTCTGTCGCCGATGTACCTGGCCGAATACGTCACCACCGAAAGCGGTACCGGTGTGGTGCACTCGGCGCCAGCCTACGGTCTGGACGACTTTATCTCCTGCCGCGCGCATGGCATGAAGGACGAAAACATCCTCACGCCAGTGCTGGGCGACGGCAAATTCGCCGCCACCCTGCCACTGTTCGGCGGCATGACCATCTGGGAAGCCTCGAAACCGATCTGCAACGCCCTGAAAGAAGTCGGCGCGCTGTTCGAAGTGAAGATGTTCGACCACAGCTATATGCACTGCTGGCGTCATAAAACCCCGATCATCTACCGCGCTACCTCGCAGTGGTTCGCCGGCATGGACACCACGCCGAAAGACGGCGGCCCGACTCTGCGCCAGAGCGCACTGGCCGGCATCGACCAGACCAAGTTCTTCCCGGACTGGGGCCAGGCCCGCCTGCACGGCATGATCGCCAACCGTCCCGACTGGACCCTGTCGCGTCAGCGCCAGTGGGGTGTGCCGATGGCCTTCGTGGTACACAAGGAAAGCGGTGAGCTGCATCCACGTACGCCGGAGCTGCTGGAACAAGTCGCCCAGCTGATCGAGAAAAGCGGTATCGACGCCTGGCTG
>JAIELO010000238.1 GCA_019752915.1 Burkholderiaceae bacterium | reverse complement strand
CGTAGACGTCGCCAATATCCTTGCCCTCGCCCAGCAGCGCTTGCGACACGTTCTCCAGACTGAAGGACGGGAAGCTCCACGATGCCGCTTTCAGGGCATCGATCCCGTCGAGCACTATCCGCCCCACCACCGGCGCAAACATATAGCCGGGATTACCGGGATGTTCGCGCCATTCGATGGTCTTGCGCTCGCGCCCCAGCGTCAGCGGTATGTTGTGCTGGTCGGCGTTCTTCTGCAGCACGCGCAGATCGAACTGCACCACATTCCAGCCGATCAACACATCCGGATCGTGCAGGGCAAACCAGGCATTGAGCTTTTCCAGCAACTGGCGCGGTGTGGCGCAGTATTCCAGTGTGAGATCCGGTGTAGCGCTCTGACTGTCCGGCAGCGCCGCTGCATTCTGCTCCGGCGGGGCACCCAGCATATACACCTGACGCTGGCCGCAGCCTTCCAGCGCGATCGAATACAGCGCTTCGTAGGCGCTGGTTTCAATATCCAGCGACACCACCTTCAAAGTCGGCCGGTAGTCCGGCGCCGGTTTCAGTTTGCAGTTGTGGATCACCCCGCCCTGCACGGTGCCACCTTCGATCTGCACCCCGGCGGTGATGAAGCGCTCCATCAGATAGCGTTCAGGGGGCCGGATGTCGGCTTCATACAGAGCGATACCATGCTCGCGCAAAGTGCGCTCGAACGCCGTCAGTTGCTTGTAGCGGTTGGCGTACAGGCCGATCACGGGTTGGTTGCGGAAGGATTTCAGCGCCAGCTCGCGCAGCTCGATGCCCGGCTGGTCGGCCAGCAGCGCAGCAATGGCCTCACGCTGGTTCGCTTCGGCAAAGGCCACCGAACTCTGTCCGCTCAGACGGATTTTCTGCGGGCCGGCGTCGGTGGCCAGCCAGAATTCAATCTCCGTCCCCTGTGCCGTATCGCGCCAGTGGCGGGTGAGGATAAAGCCTTGTGCAGTTGCTTGCGTCATGCCGGCATTATACTGTATGCACATACAGCCAGCATATGCCCTCCCGCCGCGGCGAGAGGCCCCGATCGGCTAGCGGTAGGTCACGCTTTCCGCTGTGCCCAGCCACTCCAGATGCGCGTAGTTATTCAGGTAGCTGAGAGTGAATTCGCCGGGGCGCTGCAGCAATTTGGTCACCGAGGCGTTCACCAGTGTCCACATCATCTCCATCACCTGATAATCCTGCAGTCCTAGCAAGTGCTGCATCAGCGTGGCGATCACACCGCCCGAGGTGAAGACGATGGTGTTCTGCTTGCTGTGCTGGCCATCAAGGCGCTCCAGCGCAGCGATACAGCGACGCCGGAAGGCGGGCCAGGTCTCGCTGTAATCATCATCGTGCCAGCCGCTCATCCAGCGCTGGACGGCGGCACGGAACAGCTCCTCCAGCGCCCGTTGCGGGTTAGCGTTACGCGCCAGCATCTGCTTGAACAGCGCCAGATCCCCGAATTCAGGACAGTGGCGCAGCATCACCTGATGGTGATCGAATTCGGCAAAAGCGGGATCGGTCTGCCACGCTGAATCGCCCAGCAAGGTCTTGGGCAATTCGGCCAGACAGGCATCGGCGGTCTGCTGGTGACGCTCCATGCCGCCCACAATCACCCGCTGGAAGGTCTGCTGGCGCTTGGCGTACCACTGGCCCAGCAAACGCGCCTGCTCGTAACCGAGTGTCGATAGCTGATCGTAGTTAGCGCTGCCGAACGAGGCCTGCCCGTGGCGCACCAGATAAATTTGTCCCATTTGGCTTCCGGCTTAAAAAATCAACAGCCGACAGCTTACCGCCCGACCTGCCATTGTTCAAATGATTAGTTTACATTTCGGCGCCCACCGGCAGCAGATTGCGCGGGACCTCGGAGGAAATTCCGCTATGATGAACATTACCGCACCATGACACCGAGGACTCCATGCTGGGCTTTTCCACACTACTGATCACCACCGCACTGGCTGCGGGCGTGGCATCGGCAGGTGAAAATGCCGAGCTGGTGTTCGGCACCACGCATGACATCAACTCCCCTGCCTACCGTTACGCGCACGAGTATCTGCGCCAGCTGTGCCTTGAAAACAAGCTTCGCTGCGTGCTGCGCAGCCTGCCGGGGCGGCGCTCGGAAGCCATGCTCGCGATTGGAAAAATCGATGGTGAATTCGGTCGGGTGAAGGCGTATGGTATCCGGCATCCCGAGTACGCGAGGGTTGAAGAACCCTTCAATGTCTCACTGACCCGCATCTTTACGCGCCAGCCTCACGACATCAGCAACTGGCAATCGCTCACCAGCTTCGCCCACACAGTCAGTTATAAACGCGGCGTGTTCCTGTATCAGCAGCGACTTGAAAGTATGCGCCCCGCCGTGCAACTGCACGACGTGCAAAGTGAAGCGGCCTGCCTGCAGGTGGTACTGGCCCGTCACAGTGACGCCTGCGTATTTGACGATGGCGGTGTCAGTGGCGACGCCCAGCATCTACTCAAGCAGGGCTACAGCAGTGCCTCGATCGAGGATCTGCCGCTGTATATCTACCTCGATAAAAGACACGCAGCACTGGCCGCCCCGCTGAACGAGACGGCCAAACGGATGCTGGCACGCGGCATTCCTGCCCAGTTGCGCCGCAGTTATTACGAACTGAAATAGGCTGGGTCAGGCCGCCGGTGCTTCCGCCAGCAAATCGAGCAGCGTGAACGCCACCACCTTGGTGGCCTTGCGCAAGTCTTCCAGCAGCAGGCGTTCGTCGGCCTTTTTAGCATTCGATTCCGGGACCGTGCGCGGACCAGCGCCATACAGCACAGCGGGGATACCGTGTTCACCATACAGGCGCGCGTCGGCGTAGAGCGGCGTGCCCTGTGCCGGAATGGTTTCACCGATCACGCTCAGCGCATTCTGCTGCAGACTGGCCACCAGCGTCGCAGTACCCGGCAATTCGCGCAGCGCATGCGACAGCAGCAGACGTTTGATCTCGATGCGGATGCCGGGCAAACCCTGCACCGCATGTTCGATCAGCGCCCGCACCTGCGCTTCGACCTGCACCGGATCTTCCTCGGGAATCATGCGGCGATCCATTTTCAGCACCACTTTGCCGGGCACCACATTGGTATTGGTGCCGCCATCGATACGGCCGACCAGCATGGTCGGACTGTCGATACCGGCAATCTTGGATTTGATTTTCTTCAGTTCCGGCAGCTGCGCATAGATCGCCGTGAGGATCTGGGTGGCGGCCTGCAAAGCATCATGTCCGGTTTCCGGCATGGCACCGTGGCCAGACTTGCCATGCACGGTAATCTCCAGCTGCAGACAGGCGTTATGCGCGGTGACGATGTTGTAGCTGAAGCCTGCTGCAATCACATAGTCGGGGCGGGTCAGCTTCTGTTCCAGCAGCCAGCCCGGTCCCAGCAAACCACCGAATTCTTCATCGTAGGTAAAATGCAGTTCCAGAGCGCCCTTCAGTGGCACGCCCAGCGCTTCCAGCGCACGCGTGGCAAAGATGTAGGTGGCAAAATCGCACTTCGACACGGCCGCAGCACGGCCATAGATATAGCCATTCTCCACTACCCCGCCATACGGTGGATAATTCCAGTTATCGCCGGGTGGCACCACATCGCCATGGGCGTTCAATGCCAGCGTCGGTCCGCCTGCGCTGTAAGGACGGCGGATAATCAGATTGGTAATACTCTGCATGCCGTAGTCCTGCACCTGCTGCGCCGGCACCGCGTGCTGCTCGGCGCTCCAGCCATAGTTGCTCACCAGCTGCGCCACCATTTCCGCATGCGGCGCATTATTGCCCGGCGGCGTATCGGTCGGCACGCGCAGCAGCTGCTGCAGCACCCCGACCTCTTCATCGAAATGCGCATCGATCCACTGCGCCAGTTGTGCTTTGGTATTGGTCATCATCGGTTTCTCACTTGGCACCGGCCTCGAACCAGCGCGCAATCTGCGCCCGTTCGGCATCGGTCATATTAGTCAGGTTTGCCAGTGGCATGGCTTTCAGCTGTACCACCTGCTTGTAGATGCGCTCCGCATTCTGACGGATCTGCTCCGGTTGTTCGAGCACCACACCGGCCGGTGCGGTGGCAAAACCGGGCTGGGTGGGCTGGGCCGCGTGGCACGATACGCAGCGCTGCGCCACAATCGCCGTGACCGTCTGCATTTGCGCGACCGGATCTGCCGCCACTGCCACGGGTGGACGTGGCGGTGCAATCGCCACGGCAACCGCCAGCAGCAAGGCCACGCCCAGCAGCGGATAACGCCACTCGACCCGGCCCTTGTGACGCAGGTTGAAGAAGTGACGGATGCTCACGCCGGCTGCCATGATGAACGCCAGTACCAGCCACGCGCGTGCATTCTGGTAGGTCATAGCGTAGTGGTTGCTGATCATGATGAACAGCACCGGCAGCGTGAAATAGTTATTGTGGACGCTGCGCTGCTTGGCCTTCTGACCATGCACAGGATCGGGCAGACGTCCCGCCGACATGGCTTCGACCATTTTGCGCTGGCCGGGAATAATCAGCATCAGCACATTGCCTACCATGATGGTGCCGATCAGCGCGCCCACATGGATATAGGCGGCGCGGCCACTGAGCACATGCGTCAGGCCATATGCGGCGGCGACGATCAGCACGAACACCACCACGCCGAACCAGAAATCGTGTTTACCCAGCGGCGAGCGACACAGCAGGTCATACACCGTCCAGCCCACCACCAGCGTGGCGATGCCGATGCCGACCGCCTGCAGGCTGCTTAAATCGGCGACCGATTTATCCACCATCATGGCTTGCGCATTGAAGTAGTAGGCGATAGTCAGCAGCGCAATCCCGGACAGCCAGGTGCTATACGCTTCCCATTTGAACCAGTGCAGGTCTTTCGGCAGTTCGGCCGGTGCCACCAGATATTTCTGCGGATTGTAGAAACCACCGCCGTGCACGGCCCAGAGTTCTCCCGACACGCCTTTTTTCGCCAGCTCCGAACCAGATGCAGGCGGGCGGATCGAGTTATCGAGCCAGACGAAATAGAATGACGCACCGATCCAGGCGATGCCGGTGATGACGTGCAGCCAGCGCACGATCAGGTTAAGCCACTCAAGGCCGTACGGGATCAGATAGGTGAAGGAGTCCATGCGTACTTTCTAGGCGATAGCTGTGGCGAATTTACAGAAGATAAACGGAATTGGTTCCGGCTACATGAACATTAGAGTATATTAAACATATCCATTCCGGTATAACTATCGCTTTTCCGCCCACAGAAACACGCTCATGGCCGCCCTGCCGCAACATCTGGATCTGCATCTGATCCGCATTCTTTACCTGCTGCTGGTTGAGAAAAACGTCTCGCGCGTTGCTCTCAAGTTGAATCAGCCGCAGCCTTCGATATCCGCCTCGCTGCGCAAACTGCGCGAGCTGACGGGCGATCCCCTGCTGGTGCGCGGCGCGCGCGGCATGGTGCCCACCCAGCATGGCGAAAGCCTGCTGGCACCGGCCAAACGCATTCTGGACGAAACCGAAAACCTGTTCCTGAAAAAGCAGCCCTTTGTGCCACAGGAGGAAGCGCGTACCTTCCACATTGCGGCACCGGACTATCTGGACAGCCAGTTCCTGCCGAATCTGGTGGCTTTGCTGCGCCGTGGTTCACCCAACAGCCGCGTCAAGATCCACAGCCTCGGCCCCGGCGTCGATTACGTACGCCTGCTGTCCGATGGCGATATGGATCTGGTGGTGGCTAACTGGGACGAGCCGCCTGCCCATCTGCACATGTCCAAACTATTCGAAGACCCGATTATCTGCGTGATGCGGGCCGACTGTCCGTATGCGCTGCGCACCGCCAGCGATGCGATGACGCTCAGCGAATATCTGGCGCTGCCGCACGTCGCACCGACCCAGATTCTGCCCGGCTATCAGGGCGTGATCGATGAATTCCTCGAACGGCAAGGCCTGCAGCGCAACGTGGCGGTGGAATCGGCCTACTTCGGTCTGATCCCCTACATGCTGACCCAGACCGATCTGGTACTGACCACTGGCCGCCAGTTCGTGCGCTTCTATGAACGCAGCATGCCGCTGAAAAGCTATACCGTACCGGTGAAATTCCCGGCGATGCGCTTCTACCAGCTATGGCACGAGCGCGTGCATCAGGCACCGGAACACAAATGGCTACGCGAACAGGTCGCTGCGGCCGCCAAGGCGCTACTCAAATAGCCAGTCACCTAAGCACAGCGATATAAACCCTAAGCGGGCGCGCATATACCGGCACAGAGAGGACAGGCTACACTAGGCTATGAGCACATTATCCGACCTGAATCGCTGCGACAGCGCGACCTTTATCGACCGCCTGCGCGGCATCTACGAACACTCGCCATGGATCCCCGAGCGCGCCGCTGCGGGTCGCCCCTACGCCAGCGTAACGGCCCTGAAGCAGGCCTTGCAGGCAGTGGTCAGCAGCGCCACGCTGGACGAGCAACTGGGCCTGATTCGCGCTCACCCGGAACTGGCCGGCAAAGCGGCCGTCAGTGGCCAGCTCACCGCCGAATCCACCCACGAACAGGCCAAGTCCGGCCTGCACCTGTGCAGCGCCGAGGAATTCGCCACCCTGCATCGCCTGAACGCCGACTACAACGCCCGCTTCGGCTTCCCCTTCATCCTCGCCGTCAAAGGTCCGGACGGACAGGGACTGACGCGCCGCGCCATCATCGCCACCTTCAGCCGGCGTTTGAAAAACCAGCGTGCCGATGAAATTGCCGAATGCCTGCGCCAGATTAAACGCATCGCCGAACTGCGCCTCAACGACCTGCTGGGCGTGACGCTGGAGTTCGGCCCGCAGATCATGCAATGGAGTGAGCAGATTGGCGCGATCAGCGATGTCAGTCACGGCGACGGCGACGCCGCCGACTTCGATCTGACCTGCGCCTATATGACGCCAGCCCACCAGCGCACCGCCGCGCAACTGCTGGCATGGATGCAGCAAGCCGGTATGGATGCCCACATCGATGCAGTCGGCAACGTGGTCGGCGTATATCGGGCTGCCGCTGCTGGAGATACTGCCGAAACTGCGACCCTGATGACCGGTTCGCACTATGACACGGTGCGCAACGGCGGCAAGTATGACGGCCGGCTCGGCATCCTGCTCCCGATTGCCATCGTCAACCATCTGCACCAGCGCGGCGAACGCCTGCCCTATCATCTGGAAGTGGTCGGCTTCGCAGAAGAAGAAGGGGTGCGCTTCCGCAGCACTTTCCTCGGCAGTAATGCCATCACCGGACGCTTTGATCCAGCCTTGCTGGAGCAGAGCGACGCTGCCGGCATCAGCATGCGTGAGGCTCTGGTCGCCGCTGGCCATGATGTCAATGCCATCGGCGCAATCGCGCGTGATCCCGCAAAATTGCTCGGCTTCGTGGAAGTGCATATCGAACAGGGGCCGGTGCTGCTGGAACGCGATCTGCCGCTCGGCGTGGTGACGGCGATTGCCGGCAGCTCGCGCTATCTGGTGCAACTCACTGGACTGGCCAGCCATGCCGGCACCACCCCGATGACCATGCGTAAAGATGCTGCCGCCGCCGCAGCAGAAATCGTGCTGCTGGTCGAACAGCGCTGCGCGCAGGGAGCAGCACTGGTCGGTACCGTCGGTCAGCTACAGGTGCCGGGTGGTTCGGTCAACGTGATACCGGGCGCCTGCCATCTGTCGCTCGATATCCGTGCAGCCGATGATGCCGTGCGTCTGGCTGCCGTCCACGATATTCTGCAGGGCATAGAACAGATCTGCACACGCCGCCAGATCGAATTCAGCCTCGAATCCATTGTCGATGCCGCAGCAGCACCCTGCGCACCACGCCTGATGCAGCAGCTCGCGCAGGCGGTGGAAGGCGTCGGCTTGCCAAGCTTCGAACTGCTGTCCGGCGCGGGTCATGATGCCATGGCGATGGCGGCGATTACCGATGTCGCCATGCTATTCACCCGTTGCGGTAACGGCGGCATCAGCCACAATCCGCTGGAAACCATGACGGCCGATGATGCCGATCTGGCAGCGCGGGTACTGCTCGACTTCCTGCGTCAGTACCGCTAAAAAAAACGGCAGTACGGCCAGATGCCGTGCTGCCGTATTCACTGTTTGGCGCGGACTTGTCAGCGCGCCACTCCAGCAATAACGCCGGTCTTCAGACCACTCTGGCGCGTTCCAGCATTGCGTGCAGCAGCACGTTGCAGCCAGCTTCCAGATGCTCGGCCTTGGCGTCTTCGATCTCGTTATGACTGATGCCGTCCTTGCACGGTACGAAGATCATGCCCGATGGCGCCAGTCGCGCTGCGTAGATCGCATCATGCCCTGCGCCAGACACCACATCCATCGTCGAATAGCCGAGCTTCGCAGTGGCATTGCGCACCGCATCCACACACTCGGGATGGAAGGGGCAAGGCGGATAATACGATACCCGTTCGATGCTGATCGACAGGCCGCTGTCCTTGCGGGTCTGCTCGATAAACGCCAGCATTTCTTCGTGCATGGTATTGAGCAGCTGCTCGTTCACATTGCGCAGATCGATGCTGAATTTAACCTCGCCCGGAATCACATTGCGGCTGTTCGGGAACACCTGCACCATGCCCACCGTGCCACGCCCATACGGCGGATAGCGGTTCGCAATCGCCACCACTTCCTGCATGATGCGGGTCGACACCTGCAGCGCATCCTTGCGCAAGCCCATCGGCGTCGGACCGGCATGCGCTTCCATGCCCTGCACCACGCAGTCATACCACGACAGACCCATCACCGCTGGCACCACGCCGATTACCTTGTCAGCATCTTCCAGTACCGGACCTTGCTCGATGTGCGTCTCGAAATACGCACCGATCGGATGATCGCCGGGCACCTGATCGCCTAAGTAACCGATCCGTGCCAGTTCCTCGCCCACGCTCTTGCCTTCGGTATCACGCGCCGCATAGGCGGTCTCCAGCGAGAAGGCACCACAGAACACGCCTGAACCCATCATCACCGGCACGAAGCGCGAGCCTTCTTCATTGGTCCAGAAAGCGACCTCGATCGGCGCTTCGGTGCGGATGCCCAGATCATTCAGCGTGCGCACCACTTCCAGCCCGGCCAGCACACCGTAATTACCATCGAACTTGCCGCCAGTCGGCTGCGTATCGATATGACTGCCCGTCATCACCGGTGGCAGCGCATTGTTGGTGCCGTCGCGGCGCATGAACACATTGCCGATCTGGTCGATCGTGATCGACATACCGGCCTCACGTCCCCAGCCAACCACCAGATCGCGGCCCTGCTTATCCAGATCGGTCAGCGCCAGCCGCTTCACGCCGCCTTTGGCCGTGGCACCGATCTGCGCCAGTTCCATCAGCGCGTTCCACAGACGCTGGCCATTGATACGCATTTCACTCATCACGCTACTCCCTATTGTTTAGCGCGCCGAAGCGGCTTTAAAAGCAGGACGGTCAATGTGGCGCCCAGCGCCTTCCACCGCCATCAGCGTGCCATTCTGGAAAACTACTTTGCCAGCAGCCAGCGTCGTGCTCGGGATGCCGCGTACCGTGCGCCCCTCGAACACATTGAATCCACCTTTGGCATACTGGGTCTTCGCCGAGATGGTGCGAGTGCCTTCCGGATCCCACACCACGATGTCTGCATCGGCACCGGCCGCAATCAGGCCCTTGCGCGGATACATATTGAAAATCTGCGCGGCATTGGTCGACGTCACGCGCACAAATTCGGAGGGCGTCAGCAAGCCAGCATTGACACCGGCATCCCACACCACCGACATGCGGTCTTCCACCCCGCCACAACCATTCGGTATCTTGGTAAAGTCATCCTTACCCGCCGCTTTCTGCGCGGCGCAAAAGGTGCAATGGTCGGTTGCGGTAGTATGCAGATTGCCGCCTTGCAGACCATGCCACAGGGCCGTCTGATGCTGCTTGCTGCGGAACGGTGGGCTCATCACGTGTGCCGCTGCAAATTCTGCATCGGCGCTCTGATACACGCTATCGTCAATCACCAGATGGCCTGCCAGCGCTTCGCCATACACCCGCTGGCCATTGGCGCGCGCCCGCGTGATCGCTTCCAGCGACTCGGCGCAGGAAACGTGCACGATGTACACCGGCGTATTGAGCACATTGGCAATCGCAATCGCGCGGTTGGCCGCTTCTGCCTCGACTGCCGGTGGGCGCGACAATGGATGCGAGGAAGGTCCGGTCAGCCCCTGCTTCAACAGATCCTGCTGCAATTGATAGACCAGTTCACCATTCTCGGCGTGTACGGTCGGAATCGCGCCCAGCTCCAGCGAACGGCGGAAGCTCTTTACCAGCGTCTCGTCGTCGGCCATGATGGCGTTCTTGTACGCCATAAAATGCTTGAAACTGTTCACGCCATGTTCACGCACCAGCGTTCCCATGTCGCGGTGTACGCTGTCGTCCCACCATGTAATCGCCACGTGGAAGGTGTAGTCTCCGGCCGATTTCTGCGCCCAGCCGCGCCACTGGTGATAAGCCTCGATGAGATTCTGCTGCGGCGCCGGAATCACGAAATCCATGATGGTGGTGGTGCCGCCAGCCAGACCAGCGGCGGTCCCGGTAAAGAAGTCGTCCTGCGTCACGGTGCCCATGAACGGCAAATTCATGTGGGTGTGGGTATCGATCCCGCCCGGCATCACATACTGGCCACCGGCATCGATCAGCGTGGCACCGGCTGGTAGCGCCAGATTCTCGCCCACCGCGACGATCTTGTCGCCCTCGCACAGCACATCGGCGCGGAACACCCGGTCGGCATTCACGACCGTACCGCCGCGTATCAGAATTGTCATCGAAGTCTCCGTTATGTTTTTTTACGGGCGGGCTGCTTGCGCCAGCGGCAGCGCCCTACCCTTCATCATTACGCCATACACCACGGCAGAAATCGCAATTCCCACAAACCAGGCATAGGTATAAATCGTTTTGAATCCATCGCCGACGTCCGGGAAAGCTGCCGGGAAGGCCGCATTCAGGAAGCCGGGAATGTTCGGCAGTACGCCGATTACAAACGCCACCAGCGCAGCACTATTCCAGCCACTGCCATAGGAATACACGCCATTGTCGCGATACAGTTCCGTCACATTCAGTTCCGTCTTGCGCACCAGGTAGTAATCGACAATCAGAATACCGGCAATCGGTCCCAGCAGTGCCGAGTAGCCGATCAGCCACGTGAAAATATAGCCCTGGGTCGACTCGAGTATTTTCCATGGCATCATCAGTATCGCGATGCCGGCCGTGATGTAACCGCCCACCTTGTAGGAAATCTGCTTCGGTGCCAGCGACGAGAAATCATAGGCCGGCCCCACCAGATTGGCCGCCAGATTCACCGACACCGTATCGATCAGCAGCACCAGCAAAGCGATCAGCACCGCAGCACCCGTCATGCGGCTCGCCAGATCGACCGGGTCCCAGATCGCTTTACCGTATAGCACCACCGTCGCCGACGTAACGATCACCGCCATCATGGCCAGCAGTCCCATAGGCACCGGCAAGCCTACCGACTGCCCCAGCACCTGATCGCGTTGCGACCGGGCGAAACGGGTAAAGTCGGGAATGTTCAGCGCCAGCGTGGCCCAGAAGCCCACCATCGCCGTCAGCGATGGCCAGAACACTGACCAGAACTGACCAGCCTTCTTGCCACCATCGACAAACTGGGAAGGCGCCGACAGCAGATCACCGAAACCACCGGCCTTGTTATAGACCCATCCCAGCAGCACGAAACAGATCAGAATCTTGAGCGGCGCGGTATAGGTTTCCAGTTTGCGGATCGCATCCATGCCGTGCACGATGTACCAGAACTGGATGCCCCAGAACGCAAGGAAGCACAGTAACTGGCCGCCATTGATACCCAGCCCTGCGATGGCCGTGCCACCGAAGTCACCACCCAGCATCACGCCCAGCAAGGTGTAGATCATCTGACCGCCGAACCAGGTCTGGATGCCGTACCAGCCGCAGGCCACAATGGCGCGCATCAACGCTGGCAGGCGTGCACCGGCGGTGCCGAACGAGGCGCGCGCCAGCACCGCATACGGAATCCCGTACTTGGTGCCGGCATGGCCGATCAGCAGCATCGGCAACAGCACAATGGCATTCGCCAAAAACACCGTCAGCACCGCCTGATAGCCCGACATGCCCGCTTCGATCAGACTGGCCGACAGCGTGTAAGCCGGTATGCACATCACCATCCCCACCCACAGGGCGGCGAAGTGATACCAGCGCCAGGTACGCTGCGCTGGTGTGGTCGGCGCCAGATCTTCGTTCCACAATTGCGTGTTGCCAGAAATTGAATCACTCACGGGGCTATCTCCATCAGGTTAACTATCCTGCCAACGTTGCAAGTTCCGTACCCAGTTGCGGCAGGCGCCCTTATGCCGTCTCAGTCGCTTTCACCAGCTCTGCGCGCGGGTTACGCGGGTCCTGGGTCCAGTTCATATAAGGCTTGCCGGTATCCTGCGGCACCATGGTGATGCAGCCCTGCACCGGACAGGTGATCTCGCACAGATTACAGCCCACGCACTCGTCTTTGTTCACCTCGTAGGTGCGCACTCCGGCCGCATCGATCAACTGGTTAATCGACTGGTGCGAGGTATCTTCGCAGGCCACGTAGCAGCGGCCGCACTTGATGCAGTCGTCCTGATTGATCTGCGCGATCACCTGATAATTCATGTTCAGGTATTTCCAGTCGGTGGTGTTCGGTACTGCCTTGCCGACGAAGTCGCTGATATGTTCATAGCCCTTCTCGTCCATCCAGCGCGACAGACCATCTTTCATCTGCTCGACGATGCGGAAGCCATGCAGCATGGCCGCCGTGCACACTTGCACGCAACCGGAACCGAGCGCCATGAATTCGGCCGCATCGCGCCAGTTGCTGATGCCACCGATGCCGGAGATCGGCAGTCCACGAGTGGCCGGATCGCGGGCGATCTCCGCCACCATGTTCAGCGCAATCGGCTTCACGGCCGAGCCGCAATAGCCGCCGTGGGTACTGGCGCCGCCCACAATCGGGAACGCCACCATCTGATCCAGATCGAGATGGGTAATCGAATTGATGGTATTGATCAGCGAGACCGCATCGGCACCACCGGCTTTGGCTGCGCGCGCTGGTGCACGCACATCGGTAATGTTCGGCGTGAGCTTAACGATCACCGGCAGCTTGCTATGGGTCTTGCACCAGCGCGTCACCATCTCCACGTATTCCGGCACCTGTCCCACCGCCGCGCCCATGCCGCGCTCCGGCATACCGTGCGGGCAACCGAAATTGAGTTCGATACCATCTGCGCCGGTGGCTTCTACCTTCGGCAGAATATCGGCCCACAGTTTTTCTTCGCACGGCAGCATCAGCGAGACAATGATGACGCGATCCGGCCAGTCCTTCTTCACCTGGGTGATTTCCTGCAGATTGATGTCCAGCGAACGGTCGGTAATCAGCTCGATGTTGTTAAAGCCGAGCACTTCGCGGTTCTTGCCATAGTGCGCCGAATAGCGCGACGACACGTTGACCGCTGCCGGATCCTCACCCAGTGTTTTCCACACCACGCCGCCCCAGCCGGCTTCAAAAGCGCGCACCACGTTATAGGCCTTATCGGTCGGTGGCGCAGACGCCAGCCAGAACGGATTGACCGATTTGATGCCGCAGAATTCTATGCTCAGATCAGCCATTATTGGGCCTCCGCTTTCAGTGCAGTGTTTAATGTTTGCATGTCGTGATGAATGGCGATGGCCGCCAGTTTTCCGTGCTGGACCGCCTGTACGGTCAGATCCTGTCCGGGCGCCACACAGTCGCCACCGGCGTAGATACGCGGCAGCACTGTGCGGAACTGCGCGTCGACGTGGATTTTGTCACCGTCGCGTTGCAGCGTCTTCGCCAGTGGATCACTGATGCTCGTTTCGTCCATGCTCTGGCCGATGGCCTTGAAGATTGCGTCGGCGGCAATCTCGAAGGTCTCGCCGGTACCAGCCAGACGGCCGTTGCTGAGGGCTGTTTTTTCGAAGCGCATCCCGCGCACGCGGCCTGCCTGATCGAGCAGTACCTGTTGCGGCTGCGCCCAGGTACGCATGCGCACCTGATTTTCCATCGCAATGTGCTGTTCGTGTTCGGTCGCGCTCATCGCTTCGAAACCGCGCCGGTACACCAGCGTGACTTCTTCCGCACCGAGGCGCTGGATCTGCACCGCCATATCGATGGCGGTATTGCCGGCCCCGATCACGATTGCACGTGCCGGCACGGGCAGCGTGCTCAGATCCTCCGCCTGACGCAAGGCGGCGATGTAGTCCACTGCTGCCAGCAGACCCGGCGCATCCTCACCGGTCAGACCGAGCTGCTTGCTGGCGCCCAGCCCCAGACCGAGGAACACCGCATCATATTGCGCATGCAGATCGTTCAGTTGCAGATTGCCGCCCAGCGTCTGACCATGACGGATCTCGATGCCGCCTATCTCCAGCAGAAAATCGACTTCCTTCTGTGCGAAGTTATCCGTCAGCTTGTATTTCGCAATCCCGTATTCGTTCAGACCACCGGACTTTTCTTTGGCCTCGTAGATCACCACATCATTGCCCAGCATCGCCAGACGGTGTGCGCACGACAGCCCTGCAGGACCAGCACCGACCACCGCGATTTTCTTACCCGTCGACGCAGCACGTTCGAAGGGGTGGCTGGTGAACGACATATGGTCCACCGCATAGCGCTGCAACAGACCGATTTTTACCGGCTGGCCTTCGGCATCGTGATTGCGCACGCAGCTATCTTCACACAGGATCTCGGTCGGGCAGACACGTGCGCAACTACCACCGAGAATATTCTGTTGCAGGATACCGGCAGCTGCGCCATTCACATTACCGTCATGGATGTTGCGGATGAACGCCGCCACATCGATCTCGGATGGGCAGATGCGCGTGCACGGTGCATCGTAACAATACAGACAGCGTGCACTTTCAATCGCTGCCTGTCGTTCGGTCAGTGGCGGCGCCAGATCGGTGAAGTGTTTCGCCAGCGTGGCATTGGCTTCCTTAGCAAGCGGCATGTATTTGAGAGATTCGATCATCATGGTTTCCGTGAGATTTATTTCATCTGAGGGAATGCAAATTCTGCGCCA
Organism: Burkholderiaceae bacterium; assembly: GCA_019752915.1. GTDB lineage: Bacteria > Pseudomonadota > Gammaproteobacteria > Burkholderiales > Burkholderiaceae_D > Rugamonas. Next base: position 1,228 of record JAIELO010000238.1, on the reverse strand, counting down.
GCGCTAGCGGTGTTCGGCCAGCGTTGCATCACTGCTTTATGACGCGTATAGAAGCGCACACCTTCGGGACCATAGGCATGATGATCGCCGAACAGACTGCGCTTCCAGCCGCCAAAACTATTGAAAGCCATCGGCACTGGCAGTGGCACATTCACACCCACCATGCCGACCTGAATCTGGCGTACGAACTCGCGCGCCACACCACCATCACGGGTGTAAATCGCCACCCCGTTGCCGTACTCGTTACGGTTGATCAGCGCTACTGCACTGCCCACATCAGGCGCGCGCAGCATGCACAGCACTGGTCCGAAGATCTCTTCCTTGTAGATGCTCATTTCTGGCGTCACATGATCGAACAAAGTGCCGCCGACAAAGAAGCCCTGCTCGCGTCCCGGCACCACGAAAGCACGTCCATCCACCACCAGCTTGGCACCCTGCTCGACACCTTCACTAATCAGGCGCTCGATACGCTGCTTGGCGGCGCTCGACACCACCGGTCCCATTTCTGCATCGGCAGCCATCCCGTCGCGCACTTTCAGTGCAGCGGTGCGCTGTGCCAGTGCATCGATAATTTTGTCGCCCGCATCGCCCACCGCGACCACCACGGAAATCGCCATGCAGCGTTCACCGGCCGAACCGTAGGCCGCGCCCATCAGTGCATCGACCGTCATTTCCATATCGGCGTCCGGCATCACCACCATGTGATTTTTCGCGCCACCGAGTGCCTGCACGCGCTTGCCCGCTGCGCAGCCTTTGGCGTAGATGTATTCGGCAATCGGCGTCGAACCGACAAAGCTCACCGCCTGCACCACCGGATGTTCGAGAAGTGCGTCGACCGTTACCTTGTCGCCCTGAATGACGTTGAACACACCATCCGGCAAACCAGCTTCCTTGAGCAGCTCCGCATGCAGCAGCGACGGCGATGGATCACGCTCGGAAGGCTTGAGAATAAAGGTATTCCCGCACGCCAGCGCCACCGGGAACATCCACATCGGCACCATCACCGGGAAGTTGAACGGCGTAATGCCGGCCACTACGCCGAGTGGCTGACGCATCGACCACGCATCGATACCACGCGAAATCTGATCCGTGAATTCGCCTTTCAGCATCTGCGGTATGCCGACGGCAAACTCCACCATCTCGATGCCGCGTGCCACTTCACCCTGCGCATCGGCAAAGGTCTTGCCGTGTTCGCGCGTCAGCATAGTGGCGAAATCGTCGGTGTGCT
>JAIELO010000121.1 GCA_019752915.1 Burkholderiaceae bacterium | reverse complement strand
CGCGCCGTCCGACATGATCGGCAATTTCGGCGGCGACACTGACAATTTTGAATGGCCACGCCAGACCGGCGACTACTCCTTCCTGCGCGCCTACGTGGGCAAGGATGGCCGTCCGGCCGATCCGTCGCCGGACAACGTGCCATACCACTCGAAAGATTTTCTGGTGGTGTCGGCCGCTGGTCTGAAAAACGGCGATCCGGTGCTGCTGGCCGGTTATCCGGGCCGCACCAGCCGCTACAAGCTGCCATCGGAAATCCGCGCGGCGCGTGATGCCGCCTATCCGGCACGGGTCGCTGAAATTCAGGCCGATCTCGACGTGATCGCTGCCGCCACCAAGGGTAATCCTGCCGCCGCCGTGCGTTACGCCAGCGTCGACAAGAGCATGAACAACGTGATGAAGAAGACCCAGGGCCTGCTGGACGGCTTTGCGCGCAAAGACATCGCCGCCATCAAGGATGTGCAGGACGCCGAGTTCCGCGCATGGTATGGCAAGCAGCAGAATGTGTCGAAAACCCTGCTGGCCGAACTCGATGGCGTGATTGCTGCCGATCTGGCGCTGAGCGATGAGGAATTCGGCTACAGTGTAGCGACCAATTCGGATCTACTGAAAAGCGCCGCGACCCTGTACCGTCTGGCGCGCGAAAGCGCCAAGCCGGATGCAGAGCGCGAATCGGGCTATCAGCAGCGCGACCTGAGCTTCATCAAGGCGCGTCTGAACCGTCTGGAGCAATCGTTCGTGGCCAGCGTCGATCAGGCGCGCTACACGGCAGCCCTGCAGCGCTACGCCAAACTGCCCGCAACCATGCACGTGACTGGTCTGGATGGTCTGCTGCCTAGTGTGGATGCAGTGCCAGCGCTGTACGCCCGCACCGACCTTGGTGATACCGCCAAGCGCCTGGCATGGGTGGGCAAGGATGCCGCTGCGATCAGCGCAGCCGATGACGCCTTTGTCCAGCTGGCGATCAAGCTCGATGGCGTGACCCAGTCGCTGAAAGAGCGCCGCAAAGAACTCGATGGCAATCTGGAACGGGTGATCCCGCAATACATGCAGGCCGTGATCGCATGGAAAAAATCGCAAGGCAAACCGGTCTACCCGGACGCCAATTCGACCCTGCGCGTAACCTACGGTACGGTGTCGCCGTACTCGCCGAAAGACGGCATTACCAAAGGCCCGTTCACTACGGTGGAAGGCATCGTCGAGAAGCATACCGGCAAGGATCCGTTCAACGCACCACAGAAACTGCTCGATGCGATCAAGGCTAAACGCTATGGCCAGTTCAAGGATCCGGTGCTGGGTACCGTGCCGGTGGATTTCCTGACCAGCGCCGATACCACCGGTGGCAACTCCGGTTCGGCGGTGATGAACCGCAATGGCGAATTGATCGGCCTGAACTTCGATTCGACCTATGAATCGATCACCAAGGACTGGTACTTCGACACGGCCATCACGCGCGCCATTCACATGGATATCCGCTATATGCTGTGGGTGATGAGCGAGGTTGATCACGCCGACAACGTGCTCAAGGAAATGACCATCAAATATCCGGCGAAAAAATAATGGAACAACTGGCAGTTTTACTGGGGTACGCCAACACGCCATGGCATCTGGCAGGGCTGGCCACGACCCCGCTGGAACTGCTGTCGTTCCTGCTGTCGGTGGCCACGGTGTGGCTGAACATCCGCCAGTCCCACTGGGGCTGGCTGTTCGCCATCATCTCCTCGGCCACTTACGGGCTGGTGTTCTTTGGCTCGCGCCTGTATGGCGACATGGGTCTGCAACTGGTGTTCATCAGTGTCTCGATCTATGGCTGGTACCAGTGGGTGCATGGCGACGACCGTCATGAACGACTGCCTGTGACGTCGCTGACGCTGCGCCAGCGCTATCAGGCCGGCGTCGCATGGCTGGCCGGCTTTGCGCTGCTGGCCTGGTTCCTGAAATCCTTTACCGATACCGATGTACCGAATTCGGATGCCTTCCTGACGGCGGGCAGTCTGGTTGGGCAATTGCTGTTGTCGCGTAAAAAAATCGAAAACTGGCATGTCTGGATCATCGTCGATGTGCTGTATGTCGCGCTGTACCTGCATAAGCACCTGATGCTGACAGCACTGCTGTACGCCGTGTTTGTCGGTATGGCCGTCATGGGCTTGCGCGCCTGGCGTGGCGACCACGCCGATGGGCACCCTGATGAGCGCCGCATGGTATTGGAATGAGTGAGGCGCCAGCGCCGCTGCGGGTAGCGATTCTGGGCGCGGCGTCGTCTGGCAAGTCGACACTGGCGCAGGCACTGGCAAGCCGCTATCAGACTGTGTGGGTGCCAGAATATCTGCGCGAGTTTGTCGATGTGCAGGGGCGGGTGCCGCGTTCCGACGATCAGTTCCACATTGCCAGCACCCAGCGTGCGCGCGAGGACGCGCTTGCAGGCGACGCCCGTCAGTATCTTTTTTGCGACACCACGCCGCTGATGACGGCGATCTACAGCCGGCACTATTTTGGTGAAGTCGATGCGCCTTTAGCCGCGCTGGCCGCGCGCCACCGGCAGGACTACGCGGTGACGCTGGTGACCGCCGCCGATATTCCGTGGGTGGCCGATGGCCTGCAGCGGGAATGCGAAGCGGTCAGCATCACCATCAATCGCATGCTGCTGGACGAACTGGCACTGCGTGGGATACCCTATCTGTTCATATCGGGCGATCCCGGCGAACGACTATCTCAGGTGGAGCGACATCTATGAAGCGGCTGGCGGTGATATTGATGTGCATCGCCCCCTTGCCTCCGGCGCTGGCCGACACGGGCTACTATCTGGTGTCCACCTACGACGTTGAAAATCAGGCGTCGATCGATTTCAAATACTGGAATGCCCATTATCGCGGCCGTACCACGGCAGCACCCGAACTTGGTGTCGGCTATGGCGTGACGTCGCGCTGGTACACCGAAGTGTATGCCAAGTGGGTCAAGCTCAATGGCGCTGCCGGTCACTGGGTGCAGACCGACTGGCAGAACGATTTCCTGCTCACGCAAGGTCAGTATGACTTCGATCTGGCGCTGCATACCCGCCTCGGGCGCGCGCGTGACAGTGATGCTGGCTACAGCGTTGAATGGGGGCCGGTACTGCAGACCGAAATCGGCCGCACGCAATTCAATGCCAATCTGTTTTTCCAGCGGGATCTGCGGGTCACCCAGACCGGCACCAGCCGCATCGACACCAGCACCACGCTGACCTATCAATTGCAGGTGAAGCATAACTGGCTGCCATGGTTGCAACCGGGTCTGCAGGCCTTTGGTGAAGTGGGAACGTGGAATGACTGGCTGCCTTACCGGCAGCAGTCGCACCGTGCCGGGCCGATGGTGTACGGACACCGGGATATCGGCCGGCAGGAACTCAAATACGAATTCGCCTATCTGCTAGGACGCAATTCGGCACGCGCAGCGAAGAGTGTCACGCTGCGCGTGCAATACCTGTTTTAGAGGTCGAACTGTGCGGAGATGCGCACGGTACGGGTAGGGCCCGGCATCAGGTAGCCACCCAGATCCGGCGTGACATCGCGCCAGTAGAACTTGTTGAAGGCATTGTCGATGCTGGCGCGCAGCGTGGTTGGCGTATTGCCGATGCGGGTCGCATAGGCGCCACCCAGATTGACCACGTGGTAGGCCGGTACGAAGACCTGATTCTCCTTGTCGAAGGCTTTCTTGCCCGAATACTGCCAGTTAGCGCTGAGCGACAGGCCTGCCACTTGCGGTACCAGATAGTCGGCGTAGGCGCTGGATTTGAAGGCGGCAACGTCGGTAACGCGCTTGCCATCGAGTTCGGCCGAGCCGGTATCCTGTTGCTGGGTATTGAGTGCCGTAGCGCTGACACCCACCGACAGGGCACGCGAGAGGCGGCCATGCAGCGCCATTTCCAGACCACGGTTCTGTGCTTCGCCATTGCGCACATAGGTATTCTGCGCATTGGTGTACTCCAGACCTTTGCGGATCTGGAACAGCGCTACCGTCGCATGCAGATCGGGATGCACATCGGCCTTGATGCCCAGTTCCACCTGTTTCGATTTGCCCGGTGCCAGTGCGCGTGCCTGATTGACAGTGCCGATCGGTGCAACGCCGCCGTGTTCCAGACCCTGTGCCAGCGAGCTGTACACCGAGACATTGCTGCGCAGCGCGTACACCAGCGCGAGGTTCGGCAGCCAGAAGCCGCTGTCGGTATGCGCGTACTGCAGCGCCACGCCTTTCTCGTCGGCACCGGCATATTCATCACGCTTGACCTGCACGTAGCGTGCCCCGGCGTGCAGGGTGAGTTGCTCGTCGAACTTCAGCACATCCTGTGCGAACAGGGCGCGTTCATGGCTATGACGGCGCTCCGAAACGGGGCCGCTGCTACCGGTCGCCGGTGCCACCACGATCGGGTGGTAGATATTGCTAAAGCCGGTACCGTCTTTGCCTGCCTGGGTGTACAGGTAGTCACCCCATTTTTCACTGTTGCGGAACAGCGAGCTACCGAAGCTGACGGCATGCTGGATCGCGCCATTGGCGAATTTGCCCTGCACCAGTGCCTGCACGGTCAGCGGCGATTTTTTCTCGCCCAGACTCTGGTAGTCGTACACGTCGAAGTCACCATTGCCGCAATAGCCCGGATACAGACCCTGCGCACCGCAACCATAAGGGAAGGCGGTGTAGTCGTCACGCTTGAACTGGTGCGCGTTGGCGCTGATGCTGGCGCTCCATTGCGGGCTGAAGGTGTAGGCAAAGCGCGCGCCCAGATTGCTGCTGGACGTTTCCACCGGACGGGTCCACGGCTGATTATTCAGCATGGTGTCTGCCGCCACCACCGGCAGGGTGGTGTTGTTGAGCAGCTGGAAGCCCGGTGCGGTGACCTGCGATTTCTTCTGATAGTCGCCATCGATCTGCAGCAAGGCTTGCGGCGAGATGGCCCAGTCGAAGGCCGCGCCGACGAATTTGCGGTGGCCATCGGCACCCTTGATGTAGGAGCGCAGACGCTCGGCGGCAGCGGTCAGGCGGTAGCCGAAGCGGCGGTCTTCGAAGCGGCCGCCCAGATCCACCGCACCGTACAGATTGCCGCGTTCGCGCTCTTCCAGCAGCACGGTGCGCACTGGCGTGTCGGTCGGACGCTTGGTGACGTAGTTGACCAGACCGCCGGGCGCGGAGATGCCTGCCTGCAGGCCGGACAGACCCTTCAGCACTTCCAGACGTTCCTTGTTTTCCAGCGGGATCTGGGTGTCGCCGGGAATCGCCATGCCATCCTTGCGGTAGCTGGAGGCGTTATCGAGCTTGAAGCCGCGGATCGAGAACTGCTCGGCGTAGCCGACGGCGTTGTAGGCGTCGCTGATGCTGGCGTCGTAACGGGCGGCATCGGTGGTGGAGCGGATCTGCAGGTCGAGCATCTGCTGGGCCGTCAGGACGCTGACGGTGGCTGGCGTTTCCAGCAGCGGCGTATCGCTGAAGCCGGCCACGCTGGCGCGGTTGGGCTGGGCTTTGCTGGCCGTGACGAGCACTTCCTGCATGGTCGTTTCAGGGCTATCGGCCAGCGCGCTGACAGGGAAGGCAAAAGCGATCGCGATGGCGACCGGGGTAACGGCAAATTGGTTTGTGGTCATATGGACTCTCTACGTGTTCGGCCGGATACCGTGCGGGAGAGTCATCAAAGGAGGGAAACACTACTTTGCGCTTTCCTTCGCTGGCATTATCCAGATCAGGTACGAAGGGTATCTCTCACCCGGACAATTGTGCCCAGGACCCCTAGCGAGGCAGTAGTGTAGCACAGCGTGCCGCGCCACGCGATGGCCACCCCGCTATCGTGCAGCGCTGTCGCGGCACAGCGCGGCGAGCCGTGCGCCCGCTTGTACGCCGCGCCGCTACACTGCCTGCTGGCGAAATGGATGTCGTGGCGAGGGGTGGAATGAAACCGTCGTATCGGGAAGGAAGCTGGTTTGCTGTGCCGTTGCTCGATGGTGGTTACGCCCGGGGCATGGTGGCGCGGCTGGCGCCAGCGAGCAAGATCATGCTGGCCTATCTGTTCGGGCCACGTCTGCCCCGGCTGCCCACGCTCGAGCAGATCGAGAGCCTGCGCCCGGACGATGCACTGCGGGTGTTGCGGGTGGGGGATATGGCGCTGGCCAGTGGGCACTGGACTGTGCTGGGCGAGAGTGCCCTCTGGCAGCCGGCGCAGTGGCCGGTGCCGCAGTTTCTGCGCCGTGCCGAAGCGCTGCGGCGCGCCTGGCGCGTCACCTATTCCGATGCCGATCCCGGCCGCTCCGAACGGGAAGAGGCGGTGCCCTTCGATACCGTGGGACTGGAAAGCGACTCGCTGTATGGTTACGGTTCGACCGAGCTACTGCTGACTCGCCTGCTGTCAGCGCAGCCCGACGGGCAGTCTGAAGGTCAGCCCGACGGTTAGTCGTCCGGGACTAGTCACAGCGGACATTCCATGCCGTGTATTCGCCGCGATGTTTGCGTACGTCCACCCGTACGCTGGTGTCGCGGTCGCTACGGAACACCAGTGCCAGCATCCGTTCGGCGCCGCTGACGGGGGCGGACGGTTCGATGGCGGTGAGCGTAAAGGGCAGGGCACGCTGGCGAATGCACTGCGAATTACCCGCCAGTAGCAGGCGTGCGCGCTGCAGCAGGTTCTGATGCTGGCGTAGCAGGGCCACCACATCGTCGGGTGCCAGCGCCGGCTGCATCAGCACGGTGTGCGGCTCGGCGGTACAGATGGTGTTGGGCTTGGCCAGCCAGACGTACCACTCCGGTGGCTGGGCAGCAGGGCCCCAGCGTTCGCCCTGCGGGGCCCGGGCATCGTAGACGAAGTGCGAGCGGATCTGCCGGCACAGGTCGACGGCCGAGTGACGCGGTGCGCTATCCACCCGCGCCAGCACTTGCCACGGCTGGCCGCGCTGGCGGGTAATCGCGAAGCTGGGTGCGAACAAGGGCGGTACCGGGCGGGCAGGGGCAGCTTCGCGCAGCGCCAGTGCGCGGTAATACTCATCAAAGCTGTGCTGCTCGTCCGGCGTAGGGGAGCGCTGTTGTAGTGCACTGTCGCGACGTTCGCTGCGGTGCGTTGCGCCAGCGCTGGCGCTCAGGCTGGCCAGCAGCATGCTGCTCAGCAGCGCTGTCAGGAAAACCTGACGCGGCCAGTCTGCTCGCCAGCCGCACTGTGAACTGCGCGCCCTCATGCGGCTTTAAAACTGATCTGGATCTGCAGACCACCGCCGGCACGGTTGCGTACTTGCAGTTCGGCGCCGTGGCGCTGGATTACCCGCTCGACAATGGCCAGTCCCAGACCGGCACCATTGGCCTGTCCGCGCGCCGTGTCCAGTCGTGTGAAGGGTTTGAGCAACTGTTCGATCTGTTCTTCCGGTACACCGCTGCCATGATCCTGGACTTCGATGAGCACCCGGCGTGCGCCATGGTTGCCACGGATGCTGCAGCCGATGTCGATTTCGGTAAAGTCGCAGTCAGCACTCTTGCCGTAGCGGCGGGCATTTTCGATCAGGTTGTTGATCACCCGCTTCAAGTCGGTAGCATTGCCCAGCGCGTGCGCGTCGGGCGCGATGCTGGTGTGGATGCGCACGTCCGGCAGGCGCTGCGCTTCGTGCGCGGTTTCTTCCAGCAGCGCACTGAGGTCGACGCTGGTGAAGCTCGACGCTTCGGTCGGCTTGGCGTAATCGAGGAACTGGCCGATGATGTCATCCATCTGGCCAATGTCGGATTGCATACCTTCGCGTGCCTCGTGCGACAGATTGGCCATTTCCAGTTCCAGCTGCATGCGCGCCAGCGGCGTGCGCAAGTCGTGCGAGATGCCCGCCAGAATGACGGCGCGATCCGACTCCACCTGCTGCAACTGTTCCACCATCTGGTTGAAACTGCGATTGGCTTCGATGATTTCAGCCGGGCCTTTTTCCGGCAGCGGCTCCGGCCGTTTGCCCTGTGCGAAGGCGCGCGTGGCTTGCGTCAGACGGCGCAGTGGCAGGTTGATCAGGCTGGAAATAAAGGCCGCGCCGATCAGCGAAACGAAGGACACCACGCTGGCCCAGCCCAGCCACTGGATGCCCGTCAGACCGCGGATACGCTCGCGTTCCAGCATCAGCCAGTAGGCATCATCATCGATCTTGAAGCTGACCCAGAAACCGGACACGCCATTCACCTTGGCCGAGAAGCGGGTGTCGTTCCCGAGTTTGGCGCGCACCAGTTTTTCGATGTCCGGCATCAGCGCGTTGGCCGGCGCAGCTTCCACCTTGTCGTCGTCTTCCAGCGGGAATACGCGGATGCCTTCGTTGGACACCAGATCGAACAGCAGTTCGCGGCGCAGCTCAGGGGCCGAGTGAGTCAGGGCGGCGTGGGTAATGGTCACCACCGAGATCACCTGCGAGGAGATCTGCTGCACCTGTGGTTCGTGCTGCACCACGCTGATCATGCCGACCCAGGCTGTCATGCTCAGGGTGGTGAGGGCGCCCAGCAGGAAAAAGGTACGCCAGAACAGGCCACTTTTCAGGCTGGACAGCCGGAGCGAAAACGGAGACTTCATTACGCGGGCGCGCCTTAGCGCGGCTGGCCCTCCGGAATGAAGACATAGCCCAGACCCCAGACGGTCTGGATGTACAGCGGGCTGGAAGGATCGGGTTCGATCAGCTTGCGCAGACGCGAGATCTGCACGTCCAGACTGCGGTCGAACACTTCGTATTCACGGCCACGCGCCAGTTCCATCAGTTTTTCGCGCGACAGCGGCTGGCGTGCGTGGCGGGCAAACACTTTCAGCACCGAGAATTCGCCGGTGGTCAGTGGCACGGTTTCGCCATTTTTCTTCAGTGTGCGGGTACCCAGATCGAGGATGAACTGGCCGAATTCGAAGGATTGCGGGGTTTCCGATGGCGCGCCCGGAATTTCGTCGGGACCACGGCGGCGCAGCACCGCGCCGATGCGGGCCACCAGTTCGCGCGGGTTGAACGGTTTCGGCAGGTAGTCGTCGGCGCCCATTTCCAGACCGACAATGCGGTCGACGTCCTCGCCTTTGGCGGTCAGCATGATGATCGGGGTCTGGTCGCCCGCGCCACGCAGGCGGCGGCAAATCGACAGACCGTCTTCGCCCGGCAGCATCAGATCGAGCACCAGTAGATCATAGCGTTCGCGCAGCCACAGCTTGTTCATGGCGGTAGCACTTTCCGCCGTGACGACATTGAAACCCTGTTCGGTCAGATAGCGGCGCAGCAGATCGCGCAAGCGCACATCATCATCGACCACCATGATTTTGGCCTGATGGCCATGGACGTTGGCGTTGCTGTTGCCAGATTCAGTCGCGAATTCAGTCGATTTACTAGTCATAACCCTGCCAGATTTGTCTTATTCATGTTGCTATGGTAACGTCATATTCGTATTGCGAAAACGTCTGATTTGACCCATTACAAAGTGTTACAAACTTTACCCAAATGGTCTTACCGTCCTCGCTAATCCATCATACACTCGGGACATAGATTTAGTACTTAGGAACGCCATATGGGCATCGATCACCAACAGATTACCGCAGCAAACAGCGCCCCAAGGTGCGTGCGATCGATGCTGGGCGCTTTGCTGGTGTGTGCGAGTGTGGCGGGCAGCGTGTTTTGCGCGGCCTTCGCGCAGGCCGCCGAGATGGGCGAAGGCCAGCACCGTGACGAAGCGCGCGGTGGTGCCTCGCGCGAGATGTCGTCCGGGCGTGGTCCGGACAACCGTGGTGGCGATCCGCGCCAGCTCGACCCGCGCAGCTATGAAGCGCGCGCCGAAGAGCAGCGCCGTGCCATGCAGGAAGCGGGCCGCAATGCCGAGATGAACCGGCGTGCCGGCCGCCTGACGCCGGACGAGCGGCGCGACTTGCGCCGCCAGATCAACGAAGTCGGTCAGGATATCTACGCCAACCCGCCGCGGCGTTAAACTTATCAATGTACTATTGATATGTAGCAATTAGTTCACAGTTTCGCTTCCCACGATGTGAATTGTTCAACCTTCCTTTTTAGCAGCGTGTAATATAAATTAATTACACGCAATGACTTTCTGCGTGCAAGCCGCATGGAGGAGGATGGTGGTTCAGGACGTTGCTACAGTGACATCAGTGGAGGCAGAACAGGCTCCGGGACTCGGCTTGCCTGTCGGTCTGGTGCGGCGCCCCGACGGCATCTATATCGATCTGTCGATGCTGCAGCTGACGCTGGTAGCCGCCATCAACGAAGTGTTCCATTCGCACCGCTATTTCGCCGGTCTTGACTACGCTGTGCTGATTAAAGCCCTGTATGGCGTGGGGCCGGAAATGCCGAGTCACGAACTGGTGCGCATTGCCACCGATCTGGGCGAGATTGCGCCGGAACGGGTGGCGCTCTACAAGCCGCCCAAACTGGGCCGCGGCTATGCCGAATACTATTTCGAAACGCTGTATCTGGAAGCGCAGGAGCTGTCCGATGGCACCATTTTGCCGGAACGCGCAACCCGCCTGAATGTCGACGAGTTTGTCACCGAGATGTGGAATAAGGGCATCCTGTTCGGCATCGAGGTGGCCGCTGTGGCAGCGGCGATTGCCTCCAGCAAGCCGGACCGGATTACGGTAGCGATCGATCTCGATCCGCAACCGGGGCAGAATGCCACCGTGGTGGAAGTATCGTCCGATCTGCACCGCAGCGACGCGCCCAAGGAGCGCGCCGATGGCCGGGTCGATCTGGGTAGCTTCCAGAACCGCTTCCCGCAGATCGAAGCGAATGTGCGCCTGCTGAAAAAAGTGCCGGCGGTGCCGGGACTGCCCGGCTACGATACCTCCGGACGGCGCACCGCACCCGAAGCACCGCAGGATCTGACGCTGAGCTTTTTTGCTGGCGAGGGCACCGAGGTGCGCATGCTCGACGATGGCGAATATGTGGTCTCGACGCGCAAGGGTTTTCTCAATGTCGACGCCAAGTCCAAGCGGATTTCGATCACCGACAAGATCATCAGCCTCGATGGGGTCAGTGGCAAGACCACCGGCAATCTGGAGCTGGCCGGCGCCTACGAGGAATTCGGCGATATTCAGGAGCAGCGCGATGTCACCGGCAGCGATATTACCGTGCATGGCAATGTCTACGGCAATATCATCTCGCGCGGCGGCACCATTGTACTGGGCCAGAATCTGGTCAGCGGCAGTGTCAATAATACTGCCGGTAATATCACCATCGCCGGCGTGGCGTCCGGTTCGGTGATTCATACCGATGCCGGACATATCCAGATCGGTCGCGCCGAGAACTGTGTGATCTCCGCTACCAGCGTGACCATCACCGATGCCTCGAATTGCGAAATCATCGCCGACAATATCCGTATCGAACTGGCCGAAGGCTGTGCGGTGGCGGGACGCGATGTGGAAATCGATAGTGCCGGACCGCGCCGGCGCACCGAGATGGTGGTGCATGTGCTGGTGCGCGATGTCAGCCAGTTCGATCAGGAGATCGGTGAGCTGGGACAGCGCGAAACGGCGCTGCAGCTGGCCAATCAGGAAGTGCAGCAGAAGATCGAGGCGATTGCCGCGATTCCGGACGTACGGCGCTATCTGGCGCTGGCGCAGAAGCTGCGCAATCAGGAGCTGCAGCTGTCGCCCGAGCAGGGCCATTTGCTGCGCAAGATCGCCGGTGCGGTGGCCACCGAACTGCAGTCGATCTCGACGCTGCGCGATGAGCTGCGTCCCGGTCATGCGCAGTTGAAGATGACCCAGGAAAAGCTGCAACGCGTGATCGAACAGAAGCTGGCCGCTACCGGCCATGCGCGCTGCACGCTGCGCATGGTGTGTGGCGAGACCATGGTGCGCACCATGCCGTTCCAGACTACCTCGACTGCGCTGGCCATGCTGCCACCCAAGGATATCAAGCAGCGTGTGCGCAATGCGGGTGGTGGCAAGATGCTGTTCTGCGATAGCGCCGGTGCGCTGAACTGGCAGCTGGATCCACGCGCGCCTTCGACGGGTAATTAGATGGTCTGCACAAGCGTTGCCGTTCATGCTAATCTAGTTTCGGGAATTGTCCCGCTTCGTGAGGAACACTGTGTCGGATGACGTACAGGCACTAGAAAACAATGCAGAAGGCGATCTACCGGCGGCGATCGTCAAGCGGCCGGACGGCATTTACTTTGCACGCGACGCGTCGGCGCGTTCCTGCCTGTCGGCGGTAAGTCAGGTTTTCCTCAGCAGCTCTTATTTTGCCAGCCTCGATTACGCGGTATTGATCAAGGTGCTGTACAACTGCGGCCCGGACCTGCCGGCCGCGCAGGCGCAGCAGCCACTGATCCGCTTTGCCAGTAGTATCGAACCGTTCCATCCGTCGCGGCGTACTTTGTACAAAGCCGTCAAGCTGATTAATGGCGAAGCCGAATACTTCTTTGAGCCGGTGTTTTTCGAAGTGCCGGACGAGCCGTCACAGGCAGCGCGCCTGAATTTCGACGAATTCGTTTCCGATATGTGGGTTAAGGGCGTGCGTTTCGGGATCGATGCGCCGGCCGTGCGCGATGTGATTTCCTATGGCCGGGTGGCGCGCATCGTGGTGGCGCGCCGACTGGCCGCAGCTCCCGGCAGCGATGCGACGGTCGAAGAAGTCTCGCAGGACATCCACCGTAGTGATGCGCCGCGCGAGAAAAAAGATGGCAAACTCGATCTGCAGGCATTCCAGAACCGCTTCCCGCAAGTCAAAGCCCATGTGCGCCTGCTGCGTAAAGTGCCGCGCACCATGGGCGCGCGCGGCTACGAATTGTCCGGCATTGCGCTGGAGCCGCCGGTAGCGCGCGACTTCGAACTGAGCGACATGGCGGGCGAGGGCACGGTGATCGAGAACAGCCGCGAGGGCGAGTTTCTGGTATCGGCCGTGGAGGGTTTTCTCAGCATCGATGCGGCCACCAAACGACTCTCGATCGGGCCGAAAATCGTCAGCCGCGAAGGCGTCAGCGCGCGCACCACCGGCAATTTGCAGCTGACGGGCGAATACGAGGAATTTGGTGATGTGCAGGAACAGCGGCTGGTTGATGGTGGCAATATCACCATCCACGGCGACGTGTTCGGCAATATCAGTTCGCGCGGCGGCACCATTACGCTGAGCCGCAATCTGATGGGGGGGACGGCCACCAATGTCGAAGGCGATATTCTGGTACGCGGCGTGGCCTCCGGCGCCGTGCTGCAGACCCGTAAGGGCGAAGTCCATCTGACGCGTGCCGAGAGCTGCATTATCTCGGGCACGCGGGTGGTCATCGAGGAAGCCAGTAACTGCGAGATTCTGGCCGAGGAAGTGGTGATCAAGGTGGCCGAAGGCTGCGCTATCGGGGCCCGCAAAATCGAGATCGAGTGCGCCGGTCCGCGTAAGCAGCACGAAATGCTGCTGTACACGCTGGTACCGGATCTGTCCAAATTCAATAAGAAAATCACCGAACTGCTGCCGCGTGTGCAGCAGACTTCCCACGAAGCGAAGCTGCGCCGCAACGAGATCGAAGCACTGTCCGGTCAGACCGAGGTGCGAACCTACCTGACGCTGGCGACCCGCGTGCGCAAGCGTGAACTGGTACTGACGCCGGAGCAGGAACCGATGTTCCATAAGATGGCGGCGGCCGTCTGCCCGTCGCTGCGCGCAATTTCCAAGTTGTCGCTGCTGTTGAAGGCTTCGGAAACCCAGCATGAGGCGGCGCAGGAGGAAGTCAACCAGATCGAGCGCCAGAAGCTGGCCATCATGCGCGGTTCGCGCTGCGCCGTGCAGACGCTGACGGGCGATGTGTTATTGCGCACCATGACGTTCGCACCGGATGGCAATCCGCTGTACGACCGGCCGCCCAAAGACCTGAAGGCCAAAGTGCGCACCACCACGCCCGGCATGCGCGTGATCTATGCCGGCAGTACAGGGCCGCTGGAATGGTCGCCAAAACTCGAAGAGTTCGACGCCGGGCAGCACTGAACCCGTGCGGACGCCGGCGTGCCCCCCGGTTTGACCGGTTGCTGCTAGAAACTCACCTTACCCCTGAGCTGTTTACGTTCGCCGTCTCTGGCTTTGCCATCGAGGCGCTTGCGCTGGGCGCTGCGGGTCGGGCGCGTGGCGCGCCGCACCGCCGGCAGTACCGCGACACTGTCTATCAGTTCCTGCAGGCGCCGCAAGGCGTCTTCCTTATTCGCTTCCTGACTGCGTGATTGCTGCGCTTTGAGCACCACCACGCCCTCTTTGGTAATGCGCTGGTCGCGCAATGCCAGCAGGCGTTCCTTGATGTGTTCCGGCAGCGCCGAGGCGCCGATAGCGAAGCGCAGATGCACGGCACTGGAGACTTTGTTGACGTTCTGGCCGCCCGGACCCTGTGCCCGGATCGCGCTGAACTCGACCTGATCGGCCGTGATCACAGCGCGAACCGCACCGGTTGGCCGAGCGTCCATGCCAGTCCCTCGGTGGGGTGTACCTGCTGGCTGACCAGATCGCGAAACAGTGGATGCTGCAGCGCTTCCTCGGTGCGCAGTACCGGCGTAACGCAGCAATCAGCCTCGGCAAAGGCGGCCGTCCATGCTGCCTGCGTGCGGCTGGCGAACAGGGCGGCTAGTTCGGCTTTGACGGCCTGCGCGTCGGCGCCGCCGACCTGCTGGCCCAGTTGCCAGTGGCGCTGCGCCAGATCGGGGCGCTGCAGCACTGCGCAGCAGGTCTGCCAGAATTTCAGTTCGAGAGCACCGACTGCCATGTAGCGATCGTCGGCAGTGCGGTACACGCTGTAGCAGGGCACTCCGCCGGTCAGCAGATCGGCACCCGGCACGGCTGGCGCGCCGTTGTTGACAGCCACCAGCGGCATGATGTTGTGCGCCATCACGCTGGCAGTCATGGAGATGTCAACCATGCGCCCGGGGCCGCCCATTTTGACTGCGAGCAGTGCTGCCAGGATGCCTTGTAGCGCAGCCTGTGCACCACCGAGCAGATCGCCGACCTGCAGATTCGGCAGCGCTGGCACGCCGTCGGCGCCGCAATTCTGTTCCAGCATACCGGCATAGCCGATGTAGTTGATGTCGTGGCCGGCCTGCTGCGCGTAGGGGCCGTGCTGGCCGTAGCCGGAAATCGCACATAGCACCAGCTTCGGATTGCGTGCCTTCAGTACATCCCAGCCCAGTCCCAGCCGCGCCATCACGCCGGGGCGGAAGCTTTCCACCAGCACGTCCGCATCGTCGACCAGTGCCAGCAGCTGTTCGCGCTGGCCGGCATCTTTCAGATCGAGGCGCAGCATCTGCTTGGCGCGGTTGACGGCCACAAAAAACTGCGACACCTCCTTGCGCACCGGTCCCATGGTGCGGGCATAGTCGCCGGCACCGGGGTCTTCGATCTTGAGCACGTCCGCGCCCATCTCGGCGAGGTGCATGGTGGCGACAGGGCCGGGCAGCAGGCGCGTCAGATCGAGTACGCGGATTCCTTGCAGGGGCAGGTCAGGGTTCATGCAGCGATTGTAGCAGTGTCGGGTAGTGCGGCGCTCCGCCTTGGCGCACCGCCTTGGCGCGCACCGGGCTAGGGCGAAAATTGACGCTGCTCAACGCCTGCCCTTCGCTGCGCGGCTAGGATGGGACCTGTTCGTGGAGTTTGCGATGTCCGTTTTGCCCGCCGGCGAAGAAAGGATGATGATGTCTTCTTTGAAAACGCAGGAGTATGGCACCGCTTGCGGTGCTGGTCAGTATCTGGTGTTCCGCCTTGGCGGTCTCGATTACGCGCTCGATTTCGCCAAGGTGAAAGAGCTGCGGCCCTTGCAGGCGCTGGAACGGTTTGCGTCGGAAGGCGAAATTGTCGCCGGCGTGGCGGTGTCGCGCGGGGTGATCATGCCGATTGTCGATATGCGGGTGGCGTTTGGCCCGCGTCCGCCGCAGCATGATCCGCGTACCGACGTGATAATTCTGCAGCTGGCCGATGCGGTGGTGGGGATGGTGGTCGATGGCGTCACCGATGTGGTGTCGCTGGCGCTGGAGCAGGTCCAGCCGATCGCCGGTGCAGCGACAGTCGATTATCTGGTGGGGCGAGGAGAAGTGGACGGGCGCCGCCTGATTGTGGTCGACATCGAAAAGCTGATGTCGATCCGCAAGGTGCCGGTGGGCGCCCGTCAGGCCGCGTAAGCCAGCCCGCGCCTCCGGCAAGTCTGCTCAGGCGCGCTGAACCGACTTGCTGCAAGGGCTAGCCGATCAGGCCAGCGCGTCGAGCTGTTCGTGCAGCGACAGCCATTCCGTTTCCAGCTCGCCCAGATCGCGCGTCAGACTGGTCTGGTCGGCCAGTAGTTGCTTGAGTTTCGCCTTGTTGGCTGCATCGTAGATGTCCGGTTCGGCCAGTTGGGCATCCACGCTGGTTTTCTGGGCACTCAGTTTGGCGACCTGCTCGTCGACTTTTTTCAGCTTCTGTTCGAGTGGCTTGCGCTGGGCCGAGAGGCGCTGGCGATCTTCGGCTGCCTGGCGTTTCTGATCCTTGCTCAGCGACGGCGCGGCTGGCGGTGGTGCCACCGGCGAGCTCACCGGATAGTCGGTCTGGTTGGCTTTGCCCGCTGCCGGCAGCACGTCGGTGCCTTTGCCGAGCTTGGTCTGCATCATCCAGTCTTTGTAATCATCCAGATCGCCATCGAATGGCTGCAGCTTGCCATCGGCGACGATGATGAATTGGTCGGTGGTGGCGCGCAGCAGGTGACGATCGTGCGAAACCACTACCAGCGTACCTTCGAACTGCGCCAGTGCTTCGGTCAGCGCTTCGCGGGTTTCCAGATCCAGGTGATTGGTCGGTTCATCGAGCAGCAGCAGGTTAGGGCGCTGCCAGACGATCAGTGCCAGTGCCAGACGGGCTTTTTCGCCACCGCCCAACGGCGCGATCGAGCTGGTGAC